>NZ_KV789778.1:0-237080 GCF_001807705.1 Klebsiella sp. HMSC25G12
CGGGAACGTCTCAGCGATTTTGAGGCCGCCAGTACCGGCAGTTTCAGTTGCCCCAGGCCCGGCGGTGAGTCAACAGCCAGTCCTGGACGAGTAGGCCGGATAAGGCGAAGCCGCCATCCGGCGCAAAGGTGTGCTAGCGTCCGCCCTGATACAGCGGCACCGCGGCGCCGCCGATATAGCGACGGCGCAGCCAGGCGGAAAGGGTGTCCATGATCATCACCACCGCCACCAGCAGCAGGGTGATAAACATCACCACATCCCAGTTCCACAGGCGCATGTTCTCGGCATAGATAAGCCCGATACCCCCGGCGCCGACGAAGCCCAGCACCGCCGCGGAGCGGGTGTTGGATTCAATCTGATACAGGCTCAGGGCGAGGAAGGTTGGGAACGACTGGGTAAAAATGCCAAAGCGATGCTTTTGCAGGCCGTTCGCGCCCACGGCGGTCAGCCCGCGCCCGGGCGAGCGGTCCACGGCTTCGTGTCCTTCCGCGTACAGCCGTCCCAGCAGACCGGTGTCCTGCATGATGATCGCCAGCACCCCAGCCAGCGGCCCGAGGCCGACCGCGCGCACGAAAATCAACCCCCAGATAGCCATGTCGATCCCGCGCAGCACATCAAACAGGCGGCGCATCAGCAGGGCAAGGGTCCCCAGCACCACGCCGCGCATGATGTTGCGGGCGGCAAAGAAGGAGAGCAGCAGCGCCAGCACCGTGGCGGTCAGCGTCCCGGCGAAGACGATAGCCAGGGTGATGCCGATTTGCGTGAAGTAATAGCCGAACGGCCAGTTCCAGAAGTCGTGCCAGACGAACATCCGCGCCAGGTAGCGGCCAATCTGCTGCAGACCGGTGGTCAGCTGCTCGCCGCTGATGCCAAACTGCAGAAAAAACCAGACGTAATAGAGCACGCAGGCCAGCGCCACCAGCCCGACGTAGCGCAGGTAGCGCCCCTGAACCTGATAGAGCTGTTTATGCTGCCGCCGGCTGGCGGCGATATCCGGTTGCATGTGCCAGACGCTCATTTCTTACCCTCCAGTACCCACAGGCGCAGACGACCGGACAGCATGTCCAGCGCCGACACCACCAGAATGATCAGCAGCAGGGTGATGCTCACCTGATCGTAGCGGTCGAGCTTGATATTGGTCATCAGCTCCTGGCCGATACCGCCCGCGCCCACCAGCCCGAGAATCGTCGACGAACGGAAGTTGATTTCAAGCCGCATAAAGCCGTAGGAGAGAAACAGCGGTTTCACTTGCGGCCACAGGGCGAAGCGGATTTTCTGCAGCGGCGACGCGCCGCAGGCCGCCAGGCCGCGTACCGGTTTGTTTTGCGCGCTCTCCACCGCCTCGTAGAACAGTTTGGTCAGGCTGCCGACGGTGTGCAGCATCAGCGCCAGAAATCCCGGGATCGCGCCGATGCCGAACGCCATGACAAAGATCACCGCCCACGCCAGCTCGGGCATGGTGCGCAAAAACGCCACCAGTACCCGAATGGCAAAGCGTACCGGCGCTGGGGTCCAGGCGTTGTTGGCGGCGAGGAACGCGAAGATGGTGGCAATGGCGACCGCCACCAGCGTCGAGGCCAGCGCCAGCTGCAGGGTTTCCCAGATGAGCGGCAGCTGGATCGGCAGGCGATAGCCCCACCAGGCCAGCGAGCCTTTGGTCTGCACATCGGCGAACAGGTTACCGGCACTCAGAGGCGGAATGGTCTCTGCCATATAGTCAAAGAAGTGGGGCAGCGAGTGCCAGATGGTCAGCAGATTAAATTCTGCGGCGCTGCCGGCGGCAAAATAGAGCGCCAGCAGGAGTAACGACCAGCAGACGGTATCGCGCTTTTGCCGCGAGCGTACTTGCTGGTAATAGCGTTCAAATTCGGTGTGGGTCGTCTTCATGCGTCGGGGATCTTCAACGTAGCGCCGCCGCTCACCCTGGGGGCAAGCAGGCGGCGTTGAGGCAGGATTAACGCGCGCTCACCAGCTCGCGTTTCATGTCGATAATCTGCTGGAAGTCAGCCACGCTGCCCGGACCGATGTGCTGGGTACCGCCCATCGCTTTGATAAAGCAGGCGTGATCCTCGGTGTCCAGTTTTTTCACCGCCGCCACGACCTTCGCCTTAAAGTCCGCCGGCAGCGCATTGCTCACCAGGATCGGGCCGTTCGGGATCAGCGGCGATTGCCAGATAATGCGGATCTGCTTCATCAGATCCGGATGATCCATGCGAATCAGACGGTTGAACGCGCCGGTGGTGTAGCCGGTGTTGTAATCGCCGACCATCGAGGTCCAGGTGACCGCGCCCGCGAACTGGCCGTTCAGCACGCCGAGAATGTCCTGCTCGTGGCCGCCGGAGAAGGTGACGCTGGAGAAGGTATTGTTGTATTTGTTGTCGGCGTTTCCGCCAAATTTTTCTTTAAACGCATGGTTAGGGATCAGATACCCGGAAGTGGAATCCGGATCGGCGAAGCCGAAGGCTTTGCCTTTTAAATCGTCCAGCGTTTTGTACGGGGAGTCGGCTTTGACGATCACCACGGAGTGATAGCCGCGGGACTGATCTTTATCGTCCACGGCGATGCCGACGATATCCACGGCTTTCGGGTTATTGATATAAACCGAAGCGTAAGAGGAGGGGGACATGCTCAGCACCACGTCGACTTTACCCCCCAGCAGACCCTGGATCACCCCGGAATAGTCGGAAGAGTTACGCAGTTTGGTATCCACGTTCAGCTCTTTATCGAGGAAGGTCTTCACACACTGGTTATCACCGATTTGCTGGGTGGCGTTCTGCCCGCCGAGAATGCCCAGATTCAGCTCTTTCGGCTGCGCTGCCGCCGCCTGCCATGCCATCATCATGCCCGCGACCACTGCGGATAAACGAACTGCGCCAGTCATATATTTTTTCATTATGTTGCCCGTGTGAGTGGAATTAATGCAATTGGCTAACTTCATCGCCGTACAGCTGCTGCAGCACATCCTGCGTCAGCCGGGAGGGGTGATCGTCAAAAATAAGCTGGCCGCTGGCGACGCCGATAACCCGGGTGCAGTAGGCCTTCACCAGCTCTACCGAATGCAGGTTTACCATCACGCTGATGCCCTGCTCGCTGATCTCGCGCAGCACATCCATGATGCGCTGGGTGTTTTTCGGATCCAGCGAGGCGACAGGTTCGTCGGCCAGCAATATGCCGGGGTTTTGCATCAGCGCCCGGCAGATTGCCACCCGCTGCATCTGTCCCCCGGAGAGATTCTCCGCCCGCTGCAGCGCGTGCGGCAGCATGTTCATCCATTCGAGCAGCGCAATGGCGCGCGCCCGGTCGGCGGCGGGGAAAATTTTAAACAGCGACTTCAGGGTTGAGGTCTGGCTGAGCCGGCCAAGCAGGACGTTGGTGAGCACGTCGAGGCGCGGTACCAAGCAGAAGTCCTGAAAGATCATCCCGCACTGACTGCGCCAGGCGTTGAGTGAGCGGCCTTTCAGCTTTGAGACATCGTGTGGCATACCGACTTCCGGATAGCTAAGAATTTCACCGCCGCTGGCGCTGTGCGTACCATTAAGGACATGCAGGAGCGTCGATTTACCGGCGCCGGAGCGGCCAATGACCCCGACCATTTCACCGGCGTGCAGGTCAAAGCTGATGCCGTCCAGCACCTTGTGCTGAGCATGATAGGCTTTCGTCAGGTTACGCACGCTTAAGACCTTCCGCTGCAGGCCGGCATCGAGATCGGTGAACGGCTGGAAATCAGTTTCGGCCACCGCGGCAAGAGAGCTGTTCATAAGAGTGTCCAGGTTCGTCATTAACTGGGCACTATTAATAGGTCTTTATATGAAATTTCGATGACGGTATTGCGAACAAAGCGTGAACAGGCGGGAAAAGGCGGGGATGACAGGCCGACCGCGCGGCTTGCTGACCGCTGGCGAAGCCTTGAAAAGCGGCTATGCTTTCGGGGGGCGCGAAGGCAGGCGCACCCGTGACGGCAGGCACCTATCGGCAAAACTCGTTTTATCTTGCTAATGAGGTCTGTTTAATCGAATAGATAATGCTTCTACCTTTGTTTAGCATTCATCATTCCGCAGAATTAACATATGCATAACTATTTTGTGCGGCAGGTTAATCTATTCATGTGGCTTATGAATTGGTAAATCATCCTGGTTATTGCTTATATTTAGATTTATATTCTTTATTTTGTTGTTAATTTGGTTTATTTGACAACTCCATCCTGCCCCTCATTAAGAATATTCCTAACATAATAGGGCGAAGATCCTGGGTAATATAAAGCACAAGTAAGAATTGAGGGTAATATTGCCAATAACCTCATGAAAATAAATGTCTTTTTCCACTCCTCAAAAATCCGATATTTTCAGTTTTTGTAAATATTGACCCAGGCACGAAATTGATTGCCTGTCCGCGTGTTGACACTCCATAGGAAAAAACTTAAATTCAACGCCATGCAGAAATAATTAAAATTAAACCCGGCTTATCAAATATTGATAAGTAATGCGTGTCTTATTTAATGGCGATTTATTAAAGGAAGCGAATACGCCAGTTAACTTTGTAGGCCTGGCAAACAGTGAAGTTGTAAAAATGATTACTTCAAGGACTATGAGGTTAAAAACTATATGGAATATAAATGCTGTTCCGATAAGTACATTTGGTCTGCCCATGACTCCTACTTCTATAAAGGACTATCCGAACTCATTCTGGATATCGATGAATTAATTTATCTGTCGCAGGAGAAGATTAGAAAGGATTTTGTGTTTATCAATCTCAACACGGCTTCTTTAAATGAATTTATCAGGCGCGATAGCGAATGGCTATCCGCGGTAAAGGGGAAACAGGTCGTATTGATTGCGGCCAGGAAATCAGAAGCCTTAGCAAATTACTGGTATTACAATAGCAATATTCGCGGCGTGGTATATGTTGGCCTGAGTCGCGATATTAGAAAAGAACTGGCCTACGTAATTAATGGCAGATTTCTCCGCAAAGATATTAAGAAAGATAAAATTACTGACCGGGAAATGAAAATAATCCGCATGACCGCTCAGGGCATGCAGCCGAAATCGATCGCCAGAATTGAAAATTGTAGCGTGAAGACAGTATATACCCATCGGCGCAATGCTGAGGCCAAACTGTATTCCAAAATATATAAGTTAGTTCAGTAACACCCAGGCAATATTGTTTTTTAAATGGTTCACCGGGACATCATGTCCTTAATTCAACTCAGGATGAAAAAGCGATGAAAAAAAAGGTTCTGGCAATAGCTCTGGTAACAGCGTTTACCGGTATGGGTGTGGCGCAGGCTGCTGACGTAACGGCTCAGGCTGTTGCGACCTGGTCGGCGACCGCTAAAAAAGACACCACCAGCAAGCTGGTTGTGACCCCGCTCGGCAGCCTGGCATTCCAGTACGCCGAAGGCATTAAAGGCTTTAACTCGCAGAAAGGTCTGTTTGACGTGGCGATTGAGGGTGACGCAACGGCGACCGCCTTTAAGCTGACCTCGCGCCTTATCACCAACACCTTAACCCAGCTGGACACTTCCGGCTCCACGCTGAGCGTGGGTGTGGATTATAACGGCGCCGCGGTCGAAAAAACGGCAGATACCGTGATGATCGATACCGCTAACGGCGTGCTGGGCGGCAACCTCAGCGCGCTGGCTAATGGCTACAACGCCAGCGGCCGTACCACCGCGCAGGATGGTTTCACTTTCTCCATCATCAGCGGCACCACCAACGGCACCACCGCAGTGACCGATTACAGCACCCTGCCGGAAGGGATCTGGAGCGGCGACGTCAGCGTCCAGTTCGACGCCACCTGGACCAGCTGATCCTTCTGATGCACCAGCAGGGGGGGCTCCCCCTGCTTTTTTCACGGACGGAATTGTTATGAAAAAGCACCTTCTGGCTCTCGGGCTGCTGCTTGTCGGGGTGTCGCCGGCGCAGGCGTTGGATGTCGGCGATATCTCATCTTTTATGAACAGCGGCAGCAGCACGCTGAGCAAAACAATCAAGAACAGCACAGACAGCGGTCGACTGATCAATATCCATCTCGAACGGCTCTCTTCCCCGCTGGATGGTGGGCAGGTTATCCCGATGGATAAACCGGATGAGGTGCTGCTTACCCCCGCCAGCCTGCTGCTACCCGCCCAGGCCAGCGATGTCATCCGTTTCTTCTACAAAGGCCCGGCGGATGACAAAGAGCGCTACTACCGCATTGTCTGGTTCGATCAGGCACTCAGCGATGCCCAGCGCGATAACGCCAACCGCAGCGCGGTAGCGACGGCGTCCGCCCGCATCGGCACCATTCTGGTGGTGGCGCCCCGGCAGGTGAACTATCGCTTTCAGTACGCCAACGGCTCTCTGACCAACACCGGGAATGCGACGCTGCGGATCCTCGCCTACGGCCCTTGCATGAAGGCCGCCGACGGTAAGGAGTGTAAAGAGAATTACTACCTGATGCCGGGTAAATCGCGCCGTTTTACGCAGGTGGACACGGCGAATAAAAAAGGACGGGTTGCGCTTTGGCAGGGTGAGCAGTTTGTTCCCGTGAAATAGACAGTTGTGCAGATGGATAACGACGATGCCTCTACGACGGATTTCCCCAGGACTGAAAACGCAGCTTGCCTTCGGCATGATCTTTTTGTTCGTTCAGCCCGACGCCAGCGCTGCTGCCGTACGTGCCCAGCAGATTGGCGGGGTGATTATTCCGCAGGCCTTCAGCCGGGCGCTGCAGGACGGTATGAGCGTCCCGCTCTATATTCATCTTGCCGGCAGCCAGGACACCCGTGACGATCAGCGGATCGGCAGCGCCTTTATCTGGCTGGACGACGGCCAGCTGCGTGTCCGGCAGATCCAACTGGAGGAGAGCGAGGGGAACGCCAGCGTCAGCCAACAGACCCGACAGCAGCTGATCGGCCTGGCCAACGCCCCGTTCAGCGAGGCACTCACCATTCCCCTGACCGACAGCGCGCAGCTGGATCTCAGCCTGCGTCAGCTGCTGCTGCAGCTGGTGGTCAAACGCGAGGCGCTGGGCACCGTGCTGCGCTCGCGCAGCGAAGATATCGGTCAGTCCAGCGTGAACACCCTCAGCAGCAACCTGAGCTATAACCTCGGCGTCTATAACAACCAGATGCGCAATGGCGGGAGCAACACCTCCAGCTACCTGTCGCTGAACAACGTCACCGCGCTGCGAGAGCATCACGTGGTGCTCGACGGCTCGCTGTACGGGATCGGCAGCGGTCAGCAGGACAGTGAATTATATAAGGCCATGTATGAGCGCGATTTCGCCGGCCACCGCTTTGCCGGCGGGATGCTCGACACCTGGAACCTGCAGTCCCTGGGACCGATGACCGCTATTTCGGCCGGCAAGATTTACGGCCTTTCCTGGGGGAATCAGGCCAGCTCCACCGTCTTCGACAACAGTCAGTCGGCCACGCCGGTGATTGCCTTTTTACCGGCGGCGGGCGAGGTGCATCTCACCCGTGACGGCCGGTTGCTGAGCGTCCAGAACTTCGCCATGGGCAACCATGAAGTGGATACCCGCGGCCTGCCGTACGGTATTTACGACGTGGAAGTGGAGGTGATCGTTAATGGTCGGGTGGTCAGCAAACGCACCCAGCGGGTCAATAAGCTGTTCAGCCGGGGACGCGGCATCGGCGCGCCGCTGGCGTGGCAGGTATGGGGCGGCAGTTTCCATATGGATCGCTGGTCGGAAAGCGGCAAAAAGACCCGGCCGGCAAAAGAGAGCTGGCTGGCAGGCCTCTCGACCTCCGGGTCGCTCAGCACCCTGAGCTGGGCGGCAACGGGCTATGGCTACGACAACCAGGCGGTGGGGGAAACCCGCCTGACGCTGCCGCTGGGCGAGTCGATCAACGTTAACCTGCAGAATATGCTGGCCAGCGACAGTTCCTGGAGCAGCGTCGGCAGCATCAGCGCTACGCTGCCGGGAGGCTTCAGTTCAGTGTGGGTCAACCAGGAGAGAACCCGCATTGGCGATCAATTGCGGCGCAGCGATGCCGACAACCGGGCGATCGGCGGCACCCTCAACCTGAACGCGCTGTGGTCGAAGCTGGGGACGTTCAGCGTCAGCTACAACGATGACCGCCGCTACAACAGTCATTACTACACTGCGGATTACTATCAGACGGTCTACAGCGGCGCCTTTGGATCGCTCGGCCTGCGGGCGGGGATCCAGCGCTATAACAATGGCGACAGCAGCGCCAACACCGGGAAATATATCGCTCTCGATCTCTCGCTGCCGCTGGGCAACTGGTTCAGCGCCGGGATGACCCATCAGAACGGCTACACCATGGCTAACCTCTCAGCGCGCAAGCAGTTTGATGAAGGCACTATTCGCACCATCGGCGCCAATCTGTCGCGGGCCATCTCCGGCGATACCGGGGATGACAAAACCCTCAGCGGCGGAGCGTATGCCCAGTTCGACGCCCGCTACGCCAGCGGCACGCTGAACGTCAACAGTGCGGCGGACGGCTACGTCAACACTAACCTCACCGCCAGCGGCAGCGTCGGCTGGCAGGGCAAAAACATCGCCGCCAGCGGACGAACCGACGGTAACGCCGGAGTGATCTTCAACACCGGGCTGGAGGACGATGGTCAGATTAGCGCCAGGGTTAACGGGCGGATTTTCCCGCTCAGCGGCAAGCGTAACTACCTGCCGCTCTCTCCCTATGGCCGCTATGAGGTGGAGCTGCAGAACAGCAAAAACTCGCTCGATAGCTACGACATCGTCAGCGGGCGTAAGAGTCATCTGACCCTTTATCCGGGCAACGTCGCAGTGATTGAGCCAGAGGTGAAGCAGATGGTCACCGTCTCCGGTCGTATTCGTGCAGAAGACGGCACGCTGCTGGCGAATGCGCGGATTAACAACCATATCGGCCGTACCCGGACCGATGAAAACGGCGAGTTTGTCATGGACGTGGATAAGAAATACCCCACTATCGATTTCAGCTACGGCGGCAATAAAACCTGCGAAGTGGCGCTGGAGCTCAGCCAGGCACGCGGCGCCGTCTGGGTCGGGGATGTGGTCTGCAGCGGCCTCTCGTCGTGGGCGGCGGTGCAGCAGACAGGAGAAGAGAATGAAAGTTAATGCACTGATGGCGCTGGCGATCCTCGCGCTGCTTTGGCCGGCAGCCGCACTCAGGGCGGCGGTGACCAAGACCACCTGGTCGGATGCGCCGGCGCGCGAGTTTGTGTTTGTTGAAAACAACTCCGACGACAACTTTTTCGTCACCCCCGGCGGGGCGCTGGATCCGCGTATGACCGGCGCTAACCGCTGGACCGGCTTAAAATACACCGGCTCCGGCACCATTTATCAGCAGAGTCTCGGCTATATCGATAACGGCTACAACACCGGGCTCAATGCCAACTGGAAGTTTGATATGTGGCTGGAAAACTCGCCGGTTTCGCACCCCTTAACCGGCCTGCGCTGCATCAACTGGTACGCCGGGTGCGATATGGCCACCAGCCTGATCCTGCCGCAAACCACCGACGCCAGCGGGTTTTATGGCGCGACGGTGACCAGCGGCGGCGCGAAGTGGATGCACGGCATGATGTCGGACGCGTTTTATCAATATTTGCAGCAGATGCCGGTCGGCGGCAGCTTTACGATGACCATCAATGCCTGTCAGACCTCGGTGAACTACGATGCCAGCAGCGGTGCGCGCTGTAAGGATCAGGCCTCCGGTAACTGGTATGTGCGCAACGTCACCCACACCAAAGCCGCGAACCTGCGGTTGATTAATACCCACTCGCTGGCGGAGGTGTTTATCAACAGCGACGGCGTGCCGACCCTGGGTGAAGGGAACGCCGACTGCCAGACGCAGACCATCGGCAGCCGCGCAGGATTAAGCTGTAAGATGGTCAACTATACCTTACAGACCAACGGCTTAAGCAACACCTCGATCCATATTTTCCCGGCGATCGCCAACTCGTCGCTGGCCTCGGCCGTCGGGGCGTACGATATGCAGTTCAGCCTCAACGGCAGCTCCTGGAAGCCGGTGAGCAATACCGCTTATTACTACACTTTCAACGAGATGAAGAGCTCAGACTCGATCTATGTTTTCTTCTCCAGCAACTTCTTTAAGCAGATGGTGAACCTCGGGATCAGCGATATCAACACCAAGGATCTGTTCAACTTTCGCTTTCAGAACACCACCTCGCCGGAGTCAGGCTGGTATGAGTTTTCCACCTCCAACACGCTGATTATCAAGCCCCGTGATTTCAGCATCAGCATTATCTCGGACGAATATACCTCGGCGCCGTCGCGCGAGGGATATGTCGGCAGCGGCGAACCGGCGCTCGATTTCGGCTACATCGTCACCACCAGCGGTAAAACGGCCGCCGATGAAGTGCTGATCAAGGTGACCGGACCGGCGCAGGTGATTGGCGGGCGTTCCTACTGTCTCTTCAGCTCTGATGACGGTACGGCGAAAGTGCCGTTCCCGGCGACGCTCTCTTTTATCACCCGCAGCGGCACGACGCAGACCTACGATGCCGGGTGCGATGACAGCTGGCGGGATATGACCGATGCGCTGTGGCTGACCACGCCATGGACCGATATCTCCGGCGAAGTGGGGCAGATGGATAAGACCACGGTGAAATTTTCGATTCCGATGGATAACGCCATTTCGCTGCGGACGGTAGACGATAACGGCTGGTTTGGCGAAGTCAGCGCTTCAGGAGAGATTCATGTCCAGGCGACGTGGCGCAACATTAACTAAGGCCCTGCTGACGGTGGGCTGCCTGCTGGCAGCGCCGCTGGCGCAGGCGATCTCGGTCGGCAACCTGACCTTTTCCCTGCCGGCCGAAGCGGATTTCGCCAGTAAACGGGTGGTCAACAACAATAAAAGCGCGCGGCTGTACCGCATCGCCATCAGCGCCATCGATCGTCCGGGCGGCAGCGAAGTACGCTCCCGGCCGGTGGATGGCGAACTGCTGTTTGCCCCCCGCCAACTGGTGCTGCAGGCAGGTGAGAGCGAGTATTTTAAATTTTACTATCATGGCCCGCGGGATAACCGCGAGCGCTACTATCGGGTCTCGTTTCGCGAAATCCCCACCCGCAACCTGACGAGGCGCAGCCCGACCGGCGGCGAGGTCAGCATGGAGCCGGTGGTGGTGATGGATACCATTCTGGTGGTGCGCCCACGCGAGGTGCAGTTTAAATGGTCTTTCGATAAGGTGGCCGGGACGGTGAGCAACACCGGCAATACCTGGTTCAAGCTGCTGATTAAACCCGGATGCGATTCGACCGAAGAGGAGGGGGACGCGTGGTATCTGCGTCCTGGCGACGTGGTTCGCCAGCCAGCGTTGCGCCAGCCGGGGAACCACTATCTGGTTTATAACGACAAATTTATTAAGATCAGCGATACCTGCCCGGTGAAGCCCCGTCCCGCGGAGTGACCCTTATCCGGTGGTCGCGCGGCGGGTAAAACGCCGGCTGGCCAGCAGGCTCAGACCGCAGCACAGCAGGTAGTACACCGCGCCGGTGAAGACGAAGATCGCCAGGGGATAGATCTGCACCCGGTTGTTGACCTGGCCGGCCACGGTAGTCAGCTCCGGGACGTTGACGATAAACGCCAGCGACGTGTCTTTCAGCAGGCCGATAAAGATCCCCACCAGCGAGGGCTGAACGTTACGCAGCGCCTGCGGGAGCAGCACCAGGCGCAGCGTTTGCCCGGGGGCGAACCCCTGGGTTAGCGCCGCCTCATACTGTCCTTTCGGCAGCGACTGCAGCCCGGCCAGCACCGAGTGCATCACCGAGGCGGCGGTAAACCACGCCAGCGCCAGGGTCACGGTTACCGCGCCGGGCAGATCGCCGCCGGTCAGCATCGGCAGCAGATACCACAGCCAGAAGATGACAAATATCAGCGGGATGCCGCGAATAATTTCCGCCCACAGAAACAGCAGACGCCGCACCAGCCCGCCGTAGCGCCAGGCCAGGCCCGCCAGCGCAATGCCTCCCGGCAGCGCCAGCAGGGTGGCGCCGATGGCCATCAGCAGGGTCAGCGCCACGCCGCCGGGCTGGCCCTCCGCCAGTCGGCCCCACAGCAGGTAATCGAGGTTATCGGCGATCACCGCCAGATTAGCGTTCATGTTGGGCGCTCCGTTGCAGTTTTCTTCCCGGGCCGAGACGCGTTAGCGCCACGCCCATCGCCACCCCCAGCGCCAGGTACAGCGCGGTACCGACGGCAAACGCCTCCAGGGCGTGCGCGTTATAGCTCTCAATCTGTCGTACCTGATAGGTCAGTTCCGCAAAGCCGATGCCGCTGGCCAGCGATGAGAGTTTCATCAGGTTAAGATACTGGCCGACAATCGGCTGCCAGGCGTTGGCCAGCCCCTGCGGCAGGAGGATAAAGCGCAGCTCCTGCCACGGCGTAAAGCCCTGCGACAGCGCGGCTTCCCGCTGCCCGTGGCTGACGGCGCGCAGTCCGGAGGCGATCTCTTCCACCAGAAAGGCGGAGGTAAAGACCCCCAGCCCCCACATCGAGCAGAGGAACTCCGGCGTCAGCCACCAGACGTTACCCGGCAAAATGGACCAGGCGTGTTCGTCGTTCACCACCTCCTTCACCGCCAGCGGCAGCAGGTTCCAGGCGGCAAAGTACCAGAACAGCAGCTGGACCAGCAGCGGAGTGTTGCGAAACAACGAGACCCACGCGGCCACCAGTCCGCGCCCCGCGCGGCCGCCGCCGAGGCGCAGGGCCAGCAGCAGGACCGCCAGCAGGGTGGCGAGCAGGATCCCGGCGACGCTGACCCAGACGGTGGTGAGAAAACCAGAGATAATCCATTGCAACGGCTGCCCGCTCAGGACGCCGTGCCAGTCAAGCATCGGCGTCACTCGAGGCTCTCCTGGTGCAGCGGATCCAGCACCTTCTGCAGAAAACGCCGTGCGCGGGCATGCTGCGGATGGGCGAAAAACTCAGCCGGCGGGGCGACCTCGAGAATGTCGCCGCCGTCGATAAACACCACCCGGTCGGCAATTTCCCGGGCAAACTGCATCTCATGGGTCACCACCAGCATGGTGATCCCGCTGTGGGCGAGGGTTTTCATCACCTGCAGCACTTCGCCGATCATCTCCGGGTCGAGCGCCGAGGTGGGCTCATCGAACAGGATAATCTGCGGCGAGGAGGCCAGGGCGCGGGCGATCGCCACTCGCTGCTGCTGGCCGCCGGAGAGCTGCGCCGGCATCTGCTGCGCTTTTTCTTCCAGTCCGACCTGGCGCAGCAGCGCCAGCGCCCGCTCCTGAGCCGCGCTTTTCCCCCAGCCGTGAACGCGCTCCAGCGCCAGAGTGATGTTCTCCTGCGCCGTCAGGTGGGCGTAAAGGTTGAACTGCTGGAAGACAAAGCCGACGCGGCTGCGCAGCTGGCGCAAGGCGCTGCCGCTCAGCCGGCTGGTCGGTTTATCGTCGATCAGGATCTCGCCGCCGCTTAAGGATTCGAGCTGGTTGATCAAGCGGATCAGCGTCGATTTTCCCGAACCGGAAGGGCCGAGGATCGCCACCACTTCGCCGGGCTCGACCTGCAGGTTGATGGCGTTTAGCACCTGATGATCGCCGTAGCGCTTGGCCACATCACGGAACGTAATGCTGGCGCGCTGCAGACGTGAAAAATCCGCGGCCGGGGCCGCGGAGTGGGAGAGTAAA
Source organism: Klebsiella sp. HMSC25G12 (assembly GCF_001807705.1). NCBI lineage: Bacteria > Pseudomonadati > Pseudomonadota > Gammaproteobacteria > Enterobacterales > Enterobacteriaceae > Klebsiella > Klebsiella sp. HMSC25G12. The sequence continues at coordinate 13,636 of NZ_KV789778.1, forward strand.
CCCGAGAACATATTATTTCGCTTCTATGGTAAAGGCGCGCGGCTGCGGCGTTTTAGTGGCAGGGCCAAACCAGACATCATAGATTTTCGCGGCTTCGCCGGTTTTCTCCAGCTTCACCAGCTCATCGTTAACGGCTTTCAACAGGGCCGGTTCGCCTTTCTTCACGCCCACGCCAATCTCTTCTTTGCTGAGCAGGTCGGGCAGAATTTTAAACTTGGCTTTATCCGGCGCTTCCGCCAGCAGACCGGCGAGGATGGTGCTGTCCTGGGTGATGGCCTGGACGTTGCCGTTGCGCAGGGCGGTCAGGGCCAGCGGAATATCGTCATAGGAGAGGACGCGAGCCTGCGGGAAACGCTGGTGCAGGGCCTGTTCGCCGGTGGTGCCTTTCACCGCGCCGATGCGCGCTTTGCTGTACTCATCAAGCTTATCCGGAGAGCCGGCCGGCACGAGGAACTGCTGGCCGGTGACGAAATACGGCGTTGAGAAATCAATAACCTGGGCCCGCTCCGGGGTGATGGTAATGTCGGCGACGATCAGGTCGGCTTTGCCGGACTGCAGCAGCGGAATACGGTTGGCCGGGTTGGTGGCCACCAGCTCGAGTTTGACGCCGAGCGCTTTCGCCAGCGCCTGGGCAAAGTCGACATCATAGCCGACGATATGGTGGGTTTTGGCATCCACGGAGCCGAACGGCGGGTTGGCGTCGAAGGTGGCGACTTTCACGACGCCGGCGGCTTTGATGTCAGCCAGCTGGTCTGCCTGTGCCTGAGACGCGAGCAGCAGCATACCCAGCGCCAGTGCAATTTTTGTGGTTTTATTGCGCATGTTTTTTCCCCTGAATCCCTGTTTTGTTTTGTGGACATCACGCTCCCACAAATTCCCCGTCGGCGGCAAAGAAGAAAAAATTCTTATCTATAACGAAAAAGAACTTAACAAACCTGTGGGTATTCTTTATGCGCCGCTGGCGTTTTACCGGCGCGGCAACGATTGCCGGGCGGCCCTCACTCCCTCCGGAGAGAGGGAGAGGGGATAGGGGTAATTTTCCGTTCATCGTGCGCATGGGCGTTAGCCCCGCGGTGTATACCGGGGCTGTAACGATTGCCGGGCGGTTCCCTCTCCCTCAGGGAGAGGGTTAGGGTGAGGGGATAGGAGCGGGAGTAATATGCGCCAGCCAGGATTGCAAATTCGGAATTAATATTTCCCGCGCCCGGCCAACTGTGGTTGAAATAGACCCAGGCGATTCGCTTCCCGACAGAGGAGAAAATGAAAGTGGCATTGTGGCAACGATTAACGGGCTGGCTGGCTTTTTTGTCCAACGGTGAAGCCGGACAGCAGGATACCCAGCGCGTCATGGAGGCGATACTGCCGGTGGCCAGCCTCTACGGCGTGGACATTGGCAACGTGGAAACCCGGTGGTTCCGTCATGATAAGACATACTGAGCGACGCAGGACGCGAGAAGCCTACTGGAACGAGGTGTGCTTTGTGTAGCAAGAGACTGCCTGAGGTTGCGGCAACACAGGATGCGCCGCCGCAGCCCAGGCAGTTTTGACCACGCTTATCCCCCCAGATACATCCGCTTAATTTCCGGGTTAGTCAGCATCTCCCGCGCCGCGCCTGACAAGGTGATCCGGCCATTCTCCAGGACATACGCCCGATCGGCGATAGCCAGCGCGGCCGTCGCATTCTGCTCCACCAGCAGCACCGTCATATTCTCTTCGCGCAGTTGCTTAATGATGCCGAACAGCTCGCCGACAATTTTCGGCGCCAGCCCGAGGCTCGGTTCATCCAGCATCAATAACACCGGCTCGCTCATCAGCGCCCGGGCGATGGCCAGCATCTGCTGCTCGCCGCCGCTCATGGTGCCCGCCATCTGATGGCGCCGTTCCTTGAGCCGAGGAAAGAGGGCGTACATGCGATCGCGCAGGCGGGTGTAGCCGGCGAGATTATTGTAAGCGCCCATGCGCAGGTTCTCTTCGATAGTCAGGTTGGTAAAGACCCGACGTCCCTCCGGCACCAGCGCCAGCCCGCGGCGTACAATCTGGTGGGTCTGGCTGCGTGAGATATCGTCGTTGAGGAAGCTGACGCGCCCGCTGGAGCGCACCAGGTTGACGATCCCGTTGAGGGTGGAGGTTTTACCGGCGCCATTGCTGCCGATCAGGGTGACGATCTCCCGGTCATAGACGTCGATATCAACACCTTTCAGCCCCTGGATCACGCCGTAAAAGACCTTCAGTTCCCGGGCGTTAAGCATAATTGGCTTCTCCCAGATAAGCGGAAATGACGTCAGGATGCTGGATCGCCTCGGCCATCAGGCCGCTGAACAGCGGCTTACCATACTCCAGCACCATCACCCGCTCGCACAGGCGGTTGACGAAGGGCATATCGTGCTCAATCAGCAGGACGCTGAGCTGATAGTCATGTCGCATGCGGAAGATAAGCTCCGCCAGGTCCTCGGTCTCCTTCGGGTTCATCCCGGCGGCCGGCTCATCGAGCAGCAGCAGCTTCGGCCCGGTGGCCAGCGCGCGGGCGATCTCCACTTTGCGCTGGTTGCCATAGCTCAGGTTTGTGGCTTGCATATGGGAGAAATGGGCGATGCCGATGTCCTCCAGGATAGCCATTGCTTTGGCCTTCGCCGCCCGCTCGGCCGGAAAGTAGCGGCCAATATGCAGAGCTGCCTCCAGCAGCGAGTAGCGGCTGGCGCGGTCGAGTCCGACCATCACGTTCTCCAGCACCGTCATGGAGTTAAACAGACGGATATTCTGGAAGGTACGGGCGATCCCGGCGTTCACCACCTGGTTGGGCTTCAGCCCCTTCAGCGAAGTACCCGCCAGGGTGACGTTGCCGCTGGTGGGTTTATAGTTGGCGGTGATGACGTTAAACAAAGTGGTTTTGCCCGCGCCGTTAGGGCCGATAAGGCCAAAGATCTCCGCTTCATCAACATGGAAGCTGACGTTGTCGATGGCCCGCAGGCCGCCAAACTGCATGGTGACGTCCTGCACCTGCAGGATAACGTTATTTTCCGCCATAGCTGCTGTTCCTTCTTCCCATCTGCCAAATCTCTTTTTTCCCCAACAGCCCTTCGCGGGCGAAAAGCATGATGATCAGCAATAGCAGGGAGAAGACCACCATTCGCAGGCCCGGATAGGCGCCAAGATCGTGGCCGAAAAACTGCAGCGGCTGGTCGAGGAAGCGCAGCCATTCGCCGCTGCCGACCACCAGTACGGTGCCGAGCAGGGCGCCGGTGGTGCTGCCGAGTCCGCCGAGGACGATAATAATCAGCAGCTGGAAGGTGAGCATAAAGTCGAACAGCCCCGGGGAAATGGTGGTCAGCAGCGAAGCCAGCAGACCACCGCCGATCCCTTCGAAGAAGGCGCTGGTGGCGAAGGCGCAGGTTTTGATGCGGAAGGTGTTGACCCCCATGGCGATCGCCGCATCTTCATCGTCGCGAATGGCTTTCATCATCCGGCCATACTTCGACCACACCAGCTGAAGGATCATGCCGGTGGCCAGCAGGGCGAACAGCCCGCACCAGAACAGGAGATGCGGCTGCTGCGGAATATCGTTCAGCCCGATGGCGCCGTTGGTGATTTGCGGATTGTTAATAGCGAGGATCTTGATGATAAACCCAAAGCCGAGGGTGACAATGGCCAGGTAGTCGCCACGCACCCGGAAGACCGGCACGGCGAGGCACACCGCCAGCGCCGCCGCGCACAGGCCGCTTATCAGCAGGGCAGGGAGGAAGCCTGCGTGCAGGCTGAGGATCCACGGGCTGGGGGCGGCCATTTCAAACATGTCTACCTTGCTGTCGCTGGAGAGGATCAGCAGGGCGGTGACGTAGGCGCCCACCGCCACGAAGCCGTTCGGCTCCAGCGACAGCTGGCCGGTCACGCCGTTGATCAGGTTGTAGCTGACCGCAAGGATCATAAAGATAAAAATGGTGCTGATGACACGAACAATGTAGTCATTGAAAACCACGTTGATTCCGGCCAGCAGCGCGATACAGATGACAATAATGGCCAGGTTGCGCAGCTGCGCCCCGGCGGTCGTCGTCGCGTTGAGCATCAGAAACGGCTCCTTTCCAGACGTTCGTCGCCCATAATGCCGACCGGGCGGAACAAGAGGACCAGAATCAAGAACAGGAAGGCGAAAGCATCTTTATAGCCGCCCAGTTCGGGGAAGATCGCCACGGCGACCACTTCGGTAAAACCGAGGATAAAGCCGCCCAGCACCGCGCCGGTGACGCTGCCGATCCCGCCCAGCACGGCGGCGGCGAAGGCCTTCAGGCCGATAAGCACGCCCATCAGGGGATCGATAGTGGGGTAGCTGATGGAGTAGAACACGCCGCCGAGCGCCGCGAGACTACTGCCGAGGGCGAAGACCAGGGAGATGATCCGGTTGGCGTCAATGCCCATCAGGCGCACGGTGTTGACGTCAAAGGCCACCGCGCGGATCGCCATCCCATAACGGGTGCGGTACAGCAGCCAGAGGATCGCCAGCAGCAGCAGGACGGTGATCAGCGGCACAATCCACGCCACGTTGGTAATGATGACGCTGCCGAAGGCGCGGGTCTGGTTGAAAAAGTCAGGGGCGGAGAAGAAGCGTGAGCTGCCGCCGAACAGCACGTTAAACAGGTTTTCGAGGAAGAAGCTGACGCCGATGGCGGTGATCAGCATGGAGATTTTCGAGGCCTGACGCAGCGGACGATAGGCGACCCGGTCAATCAGCATACCAAACAGGCCGCACAGCCCGAGGGTCAGGAAAACGGCTACCCCGAAGGGTAGCCCAACTGAAGAAAATAAAAACAGCGTACTAAACGCGCCGACCATCATCACGTCCGCATGGGCGAAGTTGATCAGCCGTAGCACGCCATAAACCATCGTATAACCGATGGCAATCAGGGCGTACATGCCCCCAAGACTCATTCCATTGACCACTTGCTGGAGAAAAATGGCGCCGTCCATTTTGTAGCCTCGTCACAACTTAAGGGTTAACCACGGTACGAAACGCCAGCTTGCCATCTTTCACTTCGTTGATGACCGCGCTGCGAATGGCATCGCCGTTCTGTAACGTCAGCGTGCCGGTCACGCCCTGGAAATCTTTGGTGGCGCGGATTTTTTCATTCACGCAGACCCGATCGTGGGGATCGCTGCACTGGTTCATGGCGTTGACGATGACGTTATAGGCGTCCGCCGCCATTGCGCCCCAGGTATGGGTCGGCTGCTGGTATTTGGCTTCCCAGGCTTTGATGAAGGTTTCCCCGGCCGGGGTCTGCTCTTTGGCGTTCGGCGAGTAATAATCGGTGGTCATATAGCCGTTGACCGCGTCTTTACCGACATCGAAGAAGACCTGATCCGCGGCCAGACCGTCGCCGCCCACCACCGGTTTGTTGAGCCCCAGTTGTTTAGACTGCACGGCAATCAGCGCCCCTTCGGTGTAGTAGATCGGCATGTAAATCATGTCGACATTCTTCGCCTTGACGCTCGCCAGCTGGGCTTTAAAGTCCTTGCTGCCGCCCGGGGCCTGTACCTCGATGGGAATGGTGCCGCCGTTTTTCAGGAACTGGGTGCGGAACGCTTTCGCCAGGCCGACGGAGTAGTCGTTGCTGCTGTCAAACACGATGGCGGCGGTTTTGGCTTTCAGATCGCGGGAGGCCAGATTGGCCCCGACCACCCCCTGGAAGCTGTCCGAGAAACAGACCCGGCTGACGTACGGATGGTTACGGGTGACGCGGTCGTTGGTGGCGGTGGAGGAGACCAGCGGCGTTTTGCTGTCGTCGGCGATCTTGGTCATCGCCAGGGTGTTGGAGGAGGTGACTTCCCCGATCACGGCATCCACTTTATCGCTGGAGACCAGGCGCTGCATGGCGTTAGCCGCTTCGACTTTGTCGCTTTTATCATCGATAACGATAAGCTTGATGGTATCGCCATTTTTTAAGGTCGGGGTGATGGCCTGAATAATGTCCAGCCCTTTCTGCGACGGCTGGCCATAGCCGCTGAGGGCGCCGCTCAGGGGTAATACCACCCCGATTTTAATTTCCGCTGCCTGCGCGCTGCTGGCGCCGACCAGCGCGGCAACCAGCGTGGCCATTAAAGCCGCTTTCCCGGAAAACGATTTCATTGGTATTTCTCCGTCGGTCGATTATTTATCTTTAACCATCAATGACTGCATAACATTGAGGAATAATTCGCCAGCGTGTCCGACGAATTATTGGCTGTTATGTTGAATAGATAACGAGATATATACCCTAAATAATTCGAGTCGCATGAAGGCGGCAAGTGAGCGAGTCCCCAGGCGCTTACAGAAGTCAGTGACTGGGGGGAGAGAACGCAGCCAACGCACATGCAACTTGAAGTATGACGGGTATTTTTAATGCGCTGATTTACCTTACAACGTCCGTTTCGTTTTTACTCATGCAATATTCTTATTACCTGCTGGGAGAGGCATAAGGCTGATGACAACACGGTTTTTGGTACGGTGAACGCATTTTGCCGGGTGGCGACTGGCGCCTTACCCGGCCTGAAAAATCCACCATATAAACCGGTTGAACGGTTTGCGCAGGCCCGCGCAAGCGAAGCGCCGTCGGGCAATTTCAGCGCGCACCCGAATATAATATTCAGGTGCGCCGGTAGTATTAAAATTTATTCTGCTGCTGGTGTGACTTATTATTTTAAAGGGGTCAACGGTTTTATTTTTCCATGCAGCGCCGGATTATCACTTTCATCTTTTAACTGCACGCCGGTGACGCGGCGTAAAAAAGCCTGCTCCAGCAGCCAGGCCAGTTTAAAGGCGGCGGCGTCATGGCTTAATCCCTCCGGACGAATATTGGAGATACAGTTGCGCTCAGATTCCAGACGCTGACGATGGGGCTGCCAGGTGAGGTAGACGCCGAGGCTGTCCGGCGAGGAGAGACCCGGTCGTTCGCCAATCAGGATCGCCACCGCGCGGGCTTTCAGGGTTTCGCCAATATCATCCCCCAGCGCCACCCGCGACTGATGCGCCAGCACTACCGGCGCCAGGCCGATACCCAGCGTTTGCAGATAGGGCAGCAGGGCGCGGATCAATGGCACCGCCTGGCGCTCTACCGCCCAGGAAGAGAGGCCATCGCCGATCACCAGCAGCAGATCGGCGGGGCGGACGCCGCTGGCGGCGAGGTCGGCGCGGCTTTCGTCGGCGAGCTGCCGCCCGAGATCCGGACGCCGAAGATAGGTGTGACGGTCCGGCGCGGCGCTGCGCACCGTCAGGGCGTCGAGGCCGAGCGCCGCCAGCGGCGCCACCAGCTGCTGGCTGGCGAACGGCTGATGAATGGCATCCCGCGCTCTGGCGTGGGCCAGACCAAAGTTGAGGACTTCGCGGGTCGGCAGGCTGGCGCCGCTGCGGCCCAGGGCGATCCGCGCATCGGTAAATTCACGCAGCGGGTTCCAGGCATCGGGACGATTCATACGGAGGCTCCTTGCGGAAGGACGGACAGCAGCGGATGGCGGGCGTCGGTGAGCCGCAGCGTGCCGTGCGGATCGATAATCTGCATCTTCGCCAGCCAGTCGGCGAACTCCGGGGCATGTTTTAAGCCCAGCAGGCGACGGGCGTACAGCGCGTCATGGAACGAGGTGCTCTGGTAATTGAGCATGATATCGTCCGCTCCGGGCACACCGATCAGGAAGGTGAGCCCGGCGGTGCACAGCAGGGTCAGCAGGGTGTCCATATCATCCTGATCCGCTTCCGCGTGGTTGGTATAGCAGACGTCGCAGCCGATCGGCAGGCCCATCAGCTTGCCGCAGAAATGATCCTCCAGCCCGGCGCGAATAATCTGCTTGCCGTCGTAGAGATACTCCGGACCGATAAAGCCGACCACGGTATTGACCAGTAGCGGTTCAAAGTGACGGGCGACGGCGTAGGCCCGCGCCTCACAGGTCTGTTGATCGACGCCGTGGTGGGCGTTGGCCGACAGGCAGCTTCCCTGGCCGGTCTCAAAATACATCACATTGTTGCCGAGGGTACCGCGCCTGAGGCTGAGGGCCGCCTCGCGGGCCTCCTGCAGCATGGCAAGATTGATGCCGAAGCCGCTGTTGGCCGCTTCGGTTCCCGCCACCGACTGAAACACCAGATCCACCGGCGCGCCGCGCTCAATCAGCTGCAGCGTATTGGTGACATGGGTCAGAATGCAGGACTGGGTGGGAATGGCGAAGCGCTGAATAATATCGTCCAGCATGACGTTCAGCTGCGCCAGCACCGGTAAGCTGTCGCTGGCCGGGTTGATGCCGATCACCGCGTCCCCGGCGCCGTACAGCAGCCCGTCGAGCATACTGGCGGCGATGCCTTTCAGGTCGTCGGTAGGATGGTTGGGCTGCAGGCGTACGCTGAGGTGGCCGGGCAGGCCGATGGTGTTGCGAAAGCACGTCACCACCTGGCATTTGCTGGCGGCAAGGATCAGATCCTGATTGCGCATCAGCTTACTGACCGCCGCCGCCATCTCCGGGGTGATGGCGCGGGCGACCCGCTGCAGCGTGGCGGTATCGGTAGCATCATCCAGCAGCCAGTCGCGAAAATCGCCGACCGTCAGATGGCGCAGGTCGGCAAAGCCCTGCGCATCATGGGTGTCGAGGATCAGGCGAGTCACTTCGTCCTGCTCGTAAGGGATAAGCGGGTTGTCGAGAATGTCGGTCAGCGGCACCTCGGCGAGGGCCATTTTCGCCGCCATCCGCTCTTCGGCTGAGGTGGCGATAACCCCTGCGAGGGCGTCGCCGGAGCGGGCTGGCGACGCTTTCGCCATCAACGTTTTCAGACTATCAAAGCGCCATACCTGGCCCGATAGCGTGGTTTTATACATGCCGCCTCCTCAGGAGACCGTGCGCAGTTGAGGATCCACTGGCGCCCGTTCACGGGCCGCTGCGGTTTTGCGGAACCACAGGTAGCCGCCGAGCATCATCGCCGCGAAAATCAGCGCCAGCAGCAGGTTATACCAGACCATCGCCACCAGGCAGAGCACCGCCATGCCGAGGGCAAAGGCCGGCGCCAGCGGGTAGAGCGGGGCGCGGAATGGGCGGATCAGCTTCGGCTCGCTACGGCGCAGTTTGAACAGCGCCGCCATGGAAGTGATATACATAACAATAGCCCCAAATACCGACATAGTGACGATACAGGCGGTCAGCGGCATGCCGCTGATGGTGATCAGCGAGTCGGAGAAGATCGCGGCGATACCGACCACCCCGCCGGCGAGGATCGCCAGATGCGGGGTGCGGGTGCGGCGGTTGAGGGTCGCCAGCCCGGCGGGCAGATAGCCGGCGCGGGCGAGGGAGTAGATCTGCCGCGAATAGCCCATAATGATGCCGTGGAAGGAGGCGACGAGGCCAAACAGCCCCAGCCACACCAGCATATGCAGCCAGCCGCTGCCATTGCCCACCACCGTCTTCATCGCCTGGGGCAGCGGATCGTTAATATTGGACAGCGCGCGCCAGTCGCCGACGCCGCCGGCGAAGACCATCACGCCGATCGCCAGCACCGTCAGCGTCAGAATGCCGCCGCCCAGGGCGCGCGGAATGGTGCGCTGCGGATCTTTGGCCTCTTCGGCCGCCATGGAGGCCCCCTCAATGGCGAGAAAGAACCAGATGGCGAACGGAATGGCGGCGAACATCCCCGGCAGCGCCAGGCCGCTGAAGCTTTCCGCGCCCGCCCAGCCGTTAGTGGTGAAGTGGCTCCAGGAGAAGCCGGGCGCGACCACGCCCATGAACACCAGCAGCTCGAAGATGGCCAGCAGGGTGACGATCAGCTCGAAGGTGGCGGCAATGCCGACGCCGAGAATATTGAGCGTCATAAAGATCACGTAAGCGCCGCAGGCGACCCATTTCGGATCCAGCGCCGGAAACTGCACGTTGAGGTAGGCGCCGATGGCCATGGCGATGGCCGGCGGGGCGAAGACGAATTCAATCAGGGTGGCAAAACCGGCGATAAAACCGCCGGTGGGCCCGAAGGCGCGGTAGGCATAGGCGAAAGGGCCGCCAGCGTGCGGGATGGCGGTGGTCAGCTCGGTAAAGCTGAAAATAAAGGCGCAGTACATCGCGGCGACCGCCAGGGCGACGACCATAAATCCCATCGTGCCCGCCTGTGACCAGCCGTAGCTCCAGCCGAAGTACTCCCCGGATATCACCAGTCCGACGGCGATCCCCCATAAACGAAAACTGCCGAGCGTTCTTTTTAAGGTGGTGGTTTGCTCTGTCATACGTGTTGCCTCGCCAGATAGAAAGGTTCTGAACGACAGGCTGCAAAGAGAGTGCCAGAACGTTGTCTGTCGCGATGAGGCGTCAGCGCGTGGCGCGCCCGCTGGCGCTGCGCAAAAATGGGGCAGGCTGCACGCTGTCGGCGCGTGCCCTGGTGCAGCGGCTTTGCTTTTTCCGCGGCGGCACGGTATAACACTTCTTCTTTTGGATGTTTAGATGTCTATACGTTTATACGCATCATGACCCGGGCAAGCGGGCTGGCGTGAGAAAATAAAATGCAAAGCACAACACAACAACAAGGTGGGCAACTGAAGCGCACCATGAAAACGCGCCATCTGATCATGCTGTCGCTCGGCGGCGTGATTGGCACCGGCTTATTTTTTAATACCGGCTATATCATCTCCACCACCGGCGCGGCCGGGACGCTGCTGGCGTATCTGATTGGCGCCCTGGTGGTCTGGCTGGTGATGCAGTGCCTCGGTGAATTGTCGGTGGCGATGCCGGAGACCGGCGCCTTCCACGTTTACGCGGCGCGCTATCTTGGCCCGGCGACGGGCTATACCGTGGCGTGGCTCTACTGGCTAACGTGGACGGTGGCGCTGGGGTCGAGTTTCACCGCGGCGGGTTTCTGCATGCAGTACTGGTTCCCGCAGGTGCCGGTCTGGATCTGGTGCGTGGTGTTCTGCGCGGTGATCTTCGGCCTTAATATCATTTCGACGCGTTTCTTCGCGGAAGGCGAGTTCTGGTTCTCGCTGGTGAAAGTGATCACCATCATCGCGTTTATTATTCTCGGCGGCGCGGCCATTTTCGGCATCATTCCGATGCAGGATGGCTCGCCGGCGCCGGGCCTGCACAATATCACCGCCGAAGGCTGGTTCCCGCACGGCGGCCTGCCGATCCTGATGACCATGGTGGCGGTGAACTTCGCCTTCTCCGGGACGGAGCTTATCGGCATTGCCGCCGGAGAGACGGAAAACCCGCATAAGGTTATTCCGGTCGCCATCCGCACCACCATTGCCCGGCTGATTATTTTCTTTATCGGCACCGTGTTCGTGCTGGCGGCGCTGATCCCAATGCAGCAGGCGGGGGTGGAGAAAAGCCCCTTCGTGCTGGTGTTTGAAAAGGTGGGCATCCCTTACGCGGCGGATATTTTCAACTTTGTGATCCTGACGGCGATCCTCTCGGCGGCTAACTCCGGCCTCTACGCTTCCGGGCGGATGCTGTGGTCGCTGTCGAACGAGAAGACGCTGCCGGCCTGCTTTGCCAAAGTCAATAAACGGGGCGTGCCGGTGACCGCGCTGTCGGTGAGTATGCTGGGCGGCGTGCTGGCGCTGTTCTCCAGCGTGGTGGCGCCCGATACGGTGTTTGTGGCGCTGTCGGCGATCTCCGGTTTTGCGGTAGTGGCGGTGTGGTTGAGCATCTGCGCCTCGCACTTTATGTTCCGCCGCCGCCATCTGCAGCAGGGTAAGGCGCTGAGCGATCTGCAGTATCGCGCTCCCTGGTATCCGGTGGTGCCCGTTCTGGGGTTTGTGCTGTGCCTGGTGGCCTGCGTGGGCCTCGCCTTTGACCCGAGCCAGAGAATTGCGCTGTGGTGCGGGATCCCCTTTGTGGCCCTGTGCTATGGTGCCTGGTATCTCACTCGTTCACGGAATATGACTCAGGAGTCCCAACATGTCGCAGACTAACCCGTTCACTGCTCTGCTTGCCGCCCAGCCTTATGTCCTGCTGGACGGCGCCATGGCCACCGAGCTGGAGGCCCGCGGCTGCGATCTGGCCGACAGCCTGTGGTCGGCGAAAGTGCTGCTGGAGAACCCGCAGCTGATCCGCGATGTGCATCTCGACTACTTTCGCGCCGGGGCGCAGGTGGCGATCACCGCCAGCTATCAGGCCACCCCGGCGGGCTTTGCCGCGCGCGGGCTGGATGATGCGCAGTCCCGGGCGCTGATCGGCAAAAGCGTCGAACTGGCGCGCAAAGCGCGCGAGGCGTACCTCGCCGAGAACCCGCAGGCCGGCACGCTGCTGGTGGCCGGTTCGGTAGGGCCGTATGGCGCGTTTCTCGCCGACGGCTCGGAGTATCGCGGCGATTATCAGCGCAGCGCGGCAGAGTTCCAGGATTTCCACCGCCCGCGCGTCGAAGCCCTTCTGGATGCGGGCGCCGACCTGCTGGCCTGTGAAACCCTGCCGTCATTTGCTGAGATCCAGGCGCTGACGGCCCTGCTGCAGGACTATCCCCGCGCCCGCGCCTGGTACTCTTTCACGCTGCGCGACGCCGAACATCTCAGCGATGGGACGCCGCTACGCGAGGTGATGGCTGCCCTGGCGGATAACCCGCAGGTGGTGGCGGTGGGCATCAACTGTATCGCCCTGGAAAATACGCCCGCGGCGCTGGCGCATCTGCACAGCCTGACGGCCCTGCCGCTGGTGGTCTATCCTAACTCCGGCGAACATTATGATGCGGTGAGCAAGACCTGGCACCATCATGGCGAAGCCTGCGCCACCCTGGCGGATTATCTGCCGCAGTGGCTGGCGGCCGGGGCGAAGCTGATTGGCGGCTGCTGCCGCACCACGCCGAAGGACATCGCCGCGCTTAACGCGAAGCGCTGAGTTTTTTGCCGGGTGGCGCTGCGCTTACCCGTATATGGACACCTCCCGTTATGCAAGCCATTCTGCATTTTGTGTAACGGGAGTAAGATGCTTTCGTATATCCGGCCTCTCTTTCGGTACCGTCGTACCCGGCCATGATGTTATCTGCACACCTGGTTCCATTCGGCCTAACGGCTTTGCTTCGCAGGGAGCCTTCGGGTAAACCGGAGTTTTCAGGTGTCGGTCTTACCTGTTACACATCACTGCTTAATGACTCCGCAATCTCACGACAGGATGACGCTTCTCTGACATTCAGTCAGGTCTGTATCACATCACACGATACTCTTCCCCCCGGCTCAGTACCGACCAGGCTATACGTGCATTTTTGTTCGCCATGGCGACCGTTGCGATATTCCTGTTACGTCTTTCTGCCACCGACTGAAGCCACCGGCTTCGCCGGTCCTCCTTGTGATCACACGCATTCAGCACCGCACGGGCACCGTGGATCAGCAGCGTTCGCAGGTAGCTGTCGCCCCTTTTGCTGATGTGACCCATTTTTGTTTTTCCGCCGCTCGAATGTTGCCGGGGCACCAGTCCCAGCCAGGCTGCCATCTCCCGCCCGCTCTTAAACTGTTTTGCATCACCCACTGCGGCGACCAGGGCGCTGGCGGTTACCGGACCAATCCCGCTGATCTCCTGAAGTCGTCTGATACGCTCATCTTCCTGCGCCAGTTGTTTAAGCCGGCGGTCATAACGATTCAGTCGCTCATCAAGTGCCTAAAGTTCTTCTGTTAACTCACTCAGCAGACGGATAAAGCGGTTATCCCATTTTTCCTGTTGAGAAAATATTTCCGGCAGTGCTTTACGGAGAGCGGACAACCCAGCGGGAAGTACAAAGCCAAATTCACCCAGCATCCCGCGTATTTCGTTGCTGAGCGCTGTTCTGTCGTGGATCAGGCGGGCACGAACCCGGTGTTCAGCCTGCATGCTCTGTTGTGCTTCAGACTTAATGGCAACATAGCGCATCCCCGGCCGGCTGACGGCCTCGCAGATCGCTTCGGCATCATTGGCATCATTTTTATTGCCCTTCAGATAAGGCTTAACGAACTGAGGCGGAATAATGCGAACCGTGTGACCGAGTCGGGTCAGCTCGCGTGCCCAGTAATGCGAGGAGCCGCATGCTTCGATACCAATAAGACAGGGTTCGAGCCGGGTGAAAAAGGTGAGCATCCGGGCGCGATGCAGGGTTTTGCGAAGCACAACACGTTCCTGGTGATCAACCGCATGAAGCTGAAAAACCTGTTTTGCGAGATCGAGGCCAATACGTTTAATATTCATGTGGACACCTCCCCCTGGGAACTGAAGTTAACACCTCAGTCTGGCACATTGATGCCGTAAGGTGGGAGGTGTCCATTACATCGGCCTACATATTGCGCGATCCGTCGCCGCCACCCGGCGCCAACCCTCTGCCACTCACCAACCGCTCAAAACCAACTATCCTTTCCCGCTTTTGTTCTAAAAACGATTCGCTATTAGCCAGAATTTTTAATTACTTCATCTCCCTCCTGATGCCGGAAATACTGCACCTATAACAACTCAGGGGAAGCAGACATTATGGCATTCACATCGCGAATTACTCTTCTGGCGGCGCTGGCTGTCGCCGCCTTCCAGGCGCAGGCGGTCAACGTGACCGTGGCGTATCAAACCTCCGCTGAGCCGGCGAAAGTCGCCCAGGCGGACAACACCTTCGCCAAAACCAGCGGCGCGACCGTCGACTGGCGGAAATTCGACAGCGGCGCCAGCGTGGTGCGCGCCCTGGCCTCCGGCGATGTGCAGATCGGTAATATCGGCTCCAGCCCGCTGGCGGTGGCCGCCAGTCAGCAGGTGCCGATTGAAGTGTTCCTGCTCGCTTCAAAGCTCGGCAACTCCGAAGCGCTGGTGGTGAAAAAAAGCATTACCAAACCGGAAGATCTGATCGGCAAGCGCATCGCCGTGCCGTTTATCTCCACCACCCACTACAGCCTGTTGTCGGCGCTCAAACACTGGGGCATCAAGCCGGGCCAGGTGCAGATTATTAACCTGCAGCCGCCGGCGATTATCGCCGCCTGGCAGCGCGGGGATATCGATGGCGCTTACGTCTGGGCGCCAGCGGTTAACGAACTGGAAAAAGAGGGCAAGGTGCTGACCGATTCCGCGCAGGTTGGGGAGTGGGGCGCGCCGACCCTCGACGTTTGGGTGGTCCGTAAGGACTTCGCCGAGCAGCATCCGGAGATCGTCAAAGCCTTTGCTAAAAGCGCCATCGACGCCCAGCAGCCCTACATCGCCAACCCGGAAACATGGCTGAAACAGCCGGACAACATCAGCAAGCTGGCGCGCCTGAGCGGCGTGCCGGAAGCCGATGTCCCCGGGCTGGTGAAGGGGAACACCTACCTGACCGCCGCTGAGCAGGCGCAGGCGCTGAATGGTCCGGTCAATCAGGCCATCGTCGATACCGCGCGCTTCCTGAAAGAGCAGGGCAAAGTGCCCGCGGCGGGAACCGATTATCGTCAGTACGTCACTGACCGTTTCGTGAAGTAAAGGAGGCGGCGATGCTGCAAATCTCGCATCTTTCCGCCGACTACGGCGGTAAACCGGCGCTGGCGGATATCAACCTGACGCTGGAGAGTGGGGAGCTGTTGGTGGTGCTGGGGCCTTCGGGCTGCGGTAAAACTACCCTGCTGAACCTGATTGCCGGATTCGTGCCCTATCAGCACGGCAGCATCACCCTCGAAGGTCAGCGGGTGACCGGGCCGGGCGCAGAGCGCGGCGTGGTCTTCCAGAACGAAGGCCTGCTGCCGTGGCGCAATGTGCAGGATAACGTGGCGCTGGGCCTCCAGCTGGCGGGCGTGGATAAAGCGCAGCGCCGGCAAGCGGCGGCGCAGATGCTGAAGAAGGTGGGTCTCGAAGGGGCGGAAAAACGCTTTATCTGGCAGCTGTCCGGCGGTCAACGCCAGCGGGTGGGCATCGCCCGGGCGCTGGCGGCGAATCCGCAGCTGTTGCTGCTGGATGAGCCCTTCGGCGCGCTTGACGCCTTTACCCGCGAGCAGATGCAGACATTGCTGCTGAAACTGTGGCATGAGACCGGCAAACAGGTGCTGCTGATCACTCATGACATTGAAGAGGCCATCTTTATGGCCACCGAGCTGGTGCTGCTGTCGCCGGGGCCGGGACGGGTGGTGGAGCGGCTGCGGCTTGATTTTAGCCGTCGCTTTGTCGCGGGCGAATCCTGCCGCAGCATCAAATCCGACCCGCGGTTTATTGAACAGCGGGAATACATTCTGAGCCGGGTGTTTGACCAACGGGAGGCTTTCTCATGAGCGTGGTACTGAACGACAAACCGCGTCAGACGACGCTGAAGTGGCGCTGGCCGCTCTCCCGTCAGCTCACCCTCAGCGTGGCGACTCTGGCGGTATTGCTGGCCGTCTGGTGGGCGGTCGCGGCGCTGCAGCTGATTAGCCCGCTGTTTCTGCCGCCGCCGGGTCAGGTACTGCAAAAGCTTATCATCATCGCCGGGCCGCAGGGTTTTATGGATGCGACGCTCTGGCAGCATCTGGCGGCGAGCCTGACGCGGATCGTCATCGCCTTGCTGGCGGCAGTGCTTATTGGCGTACCGGTGGGGATCGCCATGGGGCTCAACTCGACGGTGCGTGGGATCCTCGATCCGCTGATCGAACTCTATCGTCCGGTGCCGCCGCTGGCCTACCTACCGCTGATGGTGATCTGGTTTGGCATCGGTGAAACCTCGAAGATCCTGCTGATCTACCTGGCGATTTTCGCGCCGGTAGCCATGTCGGCGCTGGCAGGGGTAAAAAGCGCGCAGCAGGTGCGCATTCGCGCCGCCCGTTCGCTGGGCGCCAGCCGGGCGCAGGTGCTGTGGCTGGTGATCCTGCCCGGCGCGCTGCCGGAGATCCTCACCGGGCTGCGCATTGGTCTCGGGGTGGGCTGGTCAACGCTGGTGGCCGCTGAGCTGATCGCTGCCACCCGCGGATTAGGATTTATGGTGCAGTCTGCCGGCGAGTTTCTCGCCACCGATGTGGTGCTGGCGGGGATCTCGGTGATTGCCATTATCGCCTTTTTACTGGAACTGGGTCTGCGCGCGCTACAGCGTCGCCTGACGCCCTGGCATGGAGAAGTACAATGAGTGAACGTCTGAGCATTACCCCGCTGGGGCCCTATATTGGCGCGCAGGTGACCGGGGCGGATTTAACCCGTCCGCTGAGCGACAACCAGTTTGAACAGCTGTATCACGCGGTGCTGCGTCATCAGGTAGTATTCCTGCGCGAGCAAAATATCACCCCGGCGCAACAGCGCGACCTGGCTCTGCGGTTTGGCGACCTGCATATCCATCCGGTCTACCCTCACGCCCCTGGCGTGGAAGAGATTATCGTCCTCGATACCCACAACGATAATCCGCCGGATAATGACAACTGGCATACCGATGTCACCTTTATCGACACGCCGCCCGCCGGCGCCATTCTGGCGGCGAAAGAGCTGCCGACGACCGGCGGTGACACCCTGTGGACCAGCGGCATTGCCGCCTGGGAAGCGCTGTCAGAACCTTTCCGGCAGCTGCTGAGCGGCCTGCATGCCGAACACGATTTCCGCAAATCGTTCCAGGAGTATAAGTACAACAAGACCGAAGCCGAGCATCGGCGCTGGCAGGAAGCGGTGGCGAAGCATCCGCCGCTGCTGCATCCGGTAGTGCGTACCCACCCGGTGACCGGCAAGCAGGCGCTGTTCGTTAATGAAGGGTTTACCACGCGAATTGTCGAGGTGAGTGAGAAAGAGAGCGCAGCGCTGCTGAACTTCCTGTTTGCTCATGTCACTAAACCGGAGTTTCAGGTGCGCTGGCGCTGGCAGCCGAACGATGTCGCTATCTGGGATAACCGGGTGACCCAGCATTACGCCAATGCCGACTATCTGCCGCAGCGGCGGATCATGCACCGGGCGACGATCCTCGGCGATAAGCCGTATTACCGGGCGGGGTAATGCTTGTAGCCGGTTAAGGCATCAGCCGCGAGCCGCGGAGAAAAGCGGATGCTGCATTGCCCGTTGCTTCCCGGAGGCGGCGCCTGACGCGCCTTTTCCGGGCTACCGATCCGTCGGAAACGGTGTACCGTAGCCCGGCTAAGGCGCAACGCGCCGCAAGCCGGGAAAAAGCGTTTATGCCGATTTTTGCGCACCCAGATGCGCGCCAATATAGCGCTGATAGCGATTGGCCTTCAGGTAGGTGAGATCCACCAGCACCAGACCATCCACGCAGTTATTGAAATCCGGGTCGCTGCCGAAATCGATAAATTGCACGCCGCCCGGCTCGCACACTTCCGAGTACTGCTTATACAGCGGCGGGATCGCGCAGCCGAGATTGCCGAGCAGGGACTTCAGCCGGGCCAGGTCGTCGTTGTAATCCTCCCCGCCAAACTGCGCCAGCACGTCGGGCAGCGACGCCGGATAAGGTCGACGCGACTCCGCCAGCGGATGCGTCGCCGGGAACCACAGCCGGTAGAACGCCACCAGCAGATCGCGGGCGGCGGGCGGCAACCCGCCAGAAATCGACACCGGACCAAACAGATAGCGATAGTGCGGATAGCGCGCCAGATAAGCGCCGATGCCGGACCACAGGTAGTCCAGCCCGCGACGCCCCCAGTAGCGCGGCTGGATAAAGCTGCGCCCCAGCTCAATGCCGTGCTGCAGGACATCGTCCATCCGCCCGTCGTAATGGAACAGGCTGTAACTGTAGATCCCTTCCAGGCCGCGCTTTGCCAGCTGGATGGCCGTCGGCATAAAGCGGTAAGCGCCGACGATTTCCAGATCGTCTTCATCCCACAGGATCAGATGCAGATAGTCGTCGTCATACCCGTCGATATCCCGCCGTTTGCCGCTGCCTTCCCCGACCGCGCGGAAGGCGATTTCCCGCAGACGTCCCAGCTCGCGCAGCAGCGGCGCGTCCTCCTGGCCGTTGCGCTGCCAGAGGTAAATCACTTTGCCGTCGGTGGTGCGGCCCAGACACTCGGCCTTATGCAGTTCGCGTTTGAGCAATGCCCGGTCTTCCGGACGGGCGATGGCGCTTTCGGTTTTGAACTGCCCCGGCAGCCCTTTGCGCAGTTGTTCCAGGTGCTGATAGCAGCGGCCGGTAAGCTCGCGAGCGCTGGACTTGGCATCGAACCAGCTCGACCAGGGGATCTGCTGGCCGATGCGCACCGGCAGGCTGCTGTTGCGCCGGCGAAACATCTGCTGCATCAGCAGGAGCAGCGGCAGGTTGTCGGAGACCAGCGTGCTGGCGTAAAACAGGGCGCTGTTGTGGGCGTTAATCCACGCCGGCAGCAGCGGGGCGCGATATTTTGCCGCCAGCTTAATAAAGCCGGAGTGCCATTTTTTATCGCGGATACCGCGACGGGTGAGGCGGGAGACTTCCCCCGCCGGGAAGAAGATCAGCACCCCGCCGGCCTGCAGCTGGTGATCCATCTGCTGCAGCGCCGCTTTAGCGGTGCGGCCATGAATATTATCTACCGGGATAAACAGCGAGCTCAGGGGCTCAAGGTGGGTGAGCATGCGGTTGGTGACCACTTTGACATCGCGGCGCACGCGGGATACCGCATACAGGAGCGCCAGGCCGTCGAGGGTGCCGGTGGGGTGGTTGGCGATAATGACCAGCGGGCCATATTCGGGGATTTGTTCGAGATCGTGCGCCGGGATGGCGCAGCGGATATTGAGGTATTCCAGTACCTGTTCGACCGTATCAAGCCCCTTCAGGTGGCGATGACGATCGGCAAATTGTTGAAACTCTTCCTCATGAAACAGCTTTTTTAACAGTTTCTTTTGCCAGGGGGCGGGCCTCGCCTGAGGCCACAGGTCATCGAGTACGTTGTCGAGACTAAACATAGTGGCTCCTCCTCCGTCCTGCCCAGACAGTAGAAGGTGGAGATGTCGTTCAGATTACAGTTGGGTGAAGTTTCGGTCGCAGCGGGGGAGGTTTCCCGGATAGCGGCTAACGCCTCATCCGGGCTACGGTTGGCGCCGATTTGTAGCCCCGGTAAGCGTCAGCGCCACCGGGGAGAGGCTATCGGCGTTCAGCGCAGCTAAGATCAAAGCTATCGCCAGCCCAATTTGGGGGATATAGCCCGCGCTGGACATCGCGATGAAAGGTTGAAAATGGCCAATCGATCACCCGGGTGACCCAGCCATGCTTAAGTGGATTGATATGGATGTAATCAACGTGTCGGCGGTAATCATCTTCATCGCGTATGGCATGCTCCCAGAAGCGCGGTTGCCAGAGGGGTTGTCGTTTTAACGTTCTGCTAAAACAGCCTTTGATATCTCTCCAGCGTGAAGAAAAATCGTCATCATTATGAGGTAGTGTCCAGATGCAATGCAGATGTTCAGGCAACACCACCCAGGCATCAATAATAAAGGGGCGATGTTGTTTAACAACGGCGACAGAGTAGCGCAATAATTCTATGTTTTCAGTTAGGTGCATGCTTCTACGGTCTTTAAGGTTAACAGTGAAGAACCAGGTTCCCCCCTTAATGTAATAACGTCGATAAGCCACCACAGGATCTCCTGGAATTCGGTATTTATGATGTGGTTTAACACGTTAGAAGGCGAAATCCGGTACGCCAAGGAGAAGGCGCAGAAGGTGGAAAGCGGCGCGCAAAGTTTTAGCTACAGATATTGGTTAGCGCCTGTCCCCGGATAGCGGCGCAAGCGCCTTATCCGGGCTACGGTGTGGTGGTCGCGATAAATACAGCGCACCGGGGATGAGGTTTGGTAGCCCCGGTAAGCGAAGCGCCACCGGGGAGGGGCGGGTTTAACGGAGGATTTTTTTCTCGGCCAGATCGAGGGCGAAATAGCTGAAGATCAGGTCGGCGCCTGCGCGTTTGATAGCGCCGAGGCTTTCCAGAACCACTTTCTCTTCATCGATAGCGCCCGCCTGGGCAGCGAATTTGATCATCGCGTACTCCCCGCTGACCTGATAGGCGCCGAGCGGCAGATCGCTGCGTTCGCGGATATCGCGCAGAATATCCAGGTAGGCGCCAGCCGGTTTCACCATCAGACAGTCGGCGCCCTGGGCTTCATCGAGCAGCGACTCGCGAATGGCCTCCCGGCGGTTCATCGGGCTCATCTGATAGGTTTTCCGATCGCCCTTCAGCGCGGTACCGGCCGCTTCGCGGAACGGGCCGTAGAAGGAGGAAGCGAACTTGGTGGAGTAGGACATAATTGCCGTATTAGTGAAACCGGCGGCATCCAGCGAGCGGCGAATCGCCTGTACCTGACCGTCCATCGAGGCGGAAGGAGCGATGAAATCCGCCCCGGCGGCGGCGGCGACAACGGCCTGCTTGCCGAGGTTTTCCAGGGTCGCGTCGTTATCCACCCCGTGGTCGCACAGCACGCCACAGTGACCGTGGGAAGTGTATTCGCAGAAGCAGGTATCGGACATGACGATCATCTCCGGCACCGTGGACTTGCAGATCCGCGACATACGCGCCACCAGGCCATTTTCATTCCAGGTATCGCTGCCGGTAGCATCGGTGTGATGAGAAATGCCAAAGGTCATCACCGAGCGAATGCCGGCGTTAGCGATGCGTTCGATTTCACGTGCCAGATATTTTTCCGGAATGCGCATCACGCCGGGCATGGCCTCGATCGCTTTGTAATCATCAATTTCTTCTTCAACAAAGATCGGCAACACCAGGTCGTTCAAACTCAGTGTTGTCTCTTCAAACAGGGCGCGCAGCGCAGCGGATTGACGCAGGCGGCGGGGGCGAGTGATTAAATCTGTCATGGTTTGCCTGATTTTGTGAAATGAAAGACGTTAGTGTAACTGAAATGGCATGGGGATGTTTCGCCAAAACGATCGTTATGTCGTGTTGGCGAAACCCCCGCGAACTTACTGGCTGGCCGTCTGCATGTTGGGCTGCGCGCCGCTCAGCTCGCTGACCAGGTCGTTGATGCCATCGCTCATATTGTTGAAGCGGGTTAACGGCGAGCGGGTTACCACCACAAAGGCGCCGACGTTAGCCTGCGGATTCATCGCCATATAAGTGATAAACCCGCCGCCACCGCCGGTTTTCTGAATAATCCCCGGATGGCCATTCTTCGGCTTCATATACACCCAGCCAAGTCCCAGCGCGTCGGCGCGGCCCGGCACGTCCATACCAATCACCCGGGTCAGTTGGTTACGCTGATAAATCAGCGTCTGCATCCGATCGGCCTGCTGGCTGCGGGTATAGAAATCGGATGACAGGAACTGCTGCATCCAGCGCATCATATCCCCCGGCGTCGAGTAGACTCCGCCGCTACCGATCGCCGCCAGGGTGTTGTTGCATGGGCTGGCGCCTTTTTCCGGGATCATCAGCCGCTGGCACTGATCCGGTGACGGGGTAAAGGTGGTGTCCTTCATCCCCAGCGGCCGGGTGATCTGTTCTTCAAACAGCTGCGGATAAGGTTTGCCGGCAGCGGTGGAGAGCGCGTCCGCCAGTAAATCAAAGGCCAGGTTGGAGTAGGCTGCCTGTGAGCCCGGCGAGGTCTTCAGGGTCGCGGTAGAGAGCCAGTTCCAGCGCTGCTGGCGGGTCGGCCAGACAAACACCGGACGATGAGCGGCGCCGCCAGGCTGCTCGCGCGGCAGGGCGCTGGTATGGGTTGCGAGGTTAACCAAGGTGATTGGTTTTCCCTGCCAGTCAGGCACCCGGGTACCCGGCGGGGCGTATTTGCTCAGCGGATCGTTGAGTTTCACCACCCCCTGGTCGAGCAGCTTCACCAGCATCTCGCTGGTCATCAGTTTGCTGAGGGAGGCGATACGGATCACCGAGTCGAGCTGCGGGTGCTGATTATTCCCCGGGCGGGTTTCGCCAAAGCTGCGAAAAACACGCTGATTGCCATCGATAACCACCAGCGCCATGCCGGTGGCGCCGCTGCCGTAGTAGATATGATTGGCGTAACGATCGACCACATCCGAGGCGAAAACCGGGTCAACGGTAGGCTGTGCGGCCTGCACCGAGGTCCACGACGCCGCGCACAGCGCAGCAAAAATGAGCAAACTACGTTTCAACGGAGATCATCCATTAAATAAATAAAAAAGAAGAGGGTATTTATACTACGAAGTGGCGCAGAACAAAGTGGGATTCACGACATTCCTGCAGGAAAAAGGTAACGGTGCGTAAAAAAGACTTTTTTACGCTTTCAGATATCGGCTTTTTCCGCTGCCGCGTATGATGACCGTTTGGCTGAAAGTTCGTGGGAGAGAACAATGACGGCTCAACGGGTAGTGATGGTCGTGGATATGCAAAACGGCGTGTTCGCCACGCCGCGTCTGGCGCGCGAGCGCTGCGTCGCGCAAATTAATCGTCTGGTGCGCGCGGCGGACAAGGTTATTTTCATTCAGCATGATGAGGCCGGCGGCCTCGAAGCCGGCAGCGAAGGCTTCGCCCTGCTTCCCGAGCTGGAACAGCCAGCTGGCGCGCTGTATGTCACCAAAACCGCCTGCGACGCCTTCTACCACACCTCGCTGGCGCAGGTGCTGGACGAACACGACATTCAGCAGTTCGTCATCTGCGGCTGCGCCACCGACTACTGCCTCGACACCACCATTAAAAACGGCGCCAGCCGCGGGTACGGTATTGTGATCGCGGAAGATGCCCATACCACCGCCGACCGCCCCGCCGCGCAGGCCGCGACGCTTATCGCCCACTACAATGAGGTGTGGCGTACGCTGACCGTTCCTGGCAATCCTTTACAGGTGAAACCCACAGAAACAATTCTGCACGCCTGGCAGCAGAACTAAGCTGTTGATATCCGGTCTTATCATTCGTCTGCCCCGCGAGAGCGCATCCACGCGGCGGCCGACGTATGCGTCGTACACAGCAATAGCAGAACGATAAGAAGTTAGCAGGAGACAATGATGTTTAAATCTTTTTTCCCCAAACCGGGGCCGTTTTTTATTTCTGCCTTTATCTGGTCGCTGCTGGCCGTGATCTTTTGGCAGGCGGGCGGCGGCGACTGGCTGCTGCGGGTCACCGGAGCATCGCAAAATGTGGCGATCAGCGCGGCGCGCTTCTGGTCGCTCAACTATCTGGTGTTCTACGCTTACTATCTGTTTTGCGTCGGCGTGTTTGCACTCTTCTGGTTTGTCTACTGCCCGCATCGCTGGCAGTACTGGTCGATTCTCGGCACGTCGCTCATCATCTTCGTCACCTGGTTTCTGGTGGAAGTCGGGGTGGCGATCAACGCCTGGTATGCGCCGTTCTACGACCTGATCCAGAGCGCGCTGGCCACCCCGCATAAGGTCAGCATCAACCAGTTTTATCATGAGATCGGCATCTTTCTCGGCATCGCGCTCATCGCGGTGATCATTGGCGTGATGAACAACTTCTTCGTCAGCCACTACGTCTTCCGCTGGCGCACGGCGATGAACGAACACTATATGGCCCACTGGCAGCATCTGCGCCATATCGAAGGCGCCGCGCAGCGTGTGCAGGAAGATACCATGCGCTTTGCCTCCACCCTGGAAGATATGGGGGTGAGCTTTATCAACGCGGTGATGACCTTGATCGCCTTCCTGCCGGTGCTGGTGACGCTCTCCGAACACGTTCCCGACCTGCCTATCGTCGGCCATTTGCCGTATGGTCTGGTGATTGCCGCTATCGTCTGGTCGCTGATGGGGACCGGCCTGCTGGCGGTGGTGGGGATTAAGCTGCCGGGCCTGGAGTTTAAAAACCAGCGCGTGGAAGCCGCCTATCGTAAAGAGCTGGTCTACGGTGAGGACGATGAAACCCGCGCCACGCCGCCGACGGTGCGCGAGCTGTTCAGCGCGGTGCGTCGCAACTATTTCCGTCTCTATTTCCACTATATGTATTTCAATATCGCCCGCATTCTCTACCTGCAGGTGGATAACGTTTTCGGCCTTTTCCTGCTGTTTCCGTCGATCGTTGCCGGTACGATTACCCTCGGGCTGATGACGCAAATTACCAACGTCTTCGGCCAGGTGCGCGGCTCGTTCCAGTACCTGATTAGCTCGTGGACGACGCTGGTGGAACTGATGTCCATCTACAAACGTCTGCGCAGTTTTGAACGCGAGCTGGACGGCAAGCCGCTGCAGGAAGCGATCCCGACATTACGTTAATTAAGACAAGGAAGCATGATGGCCGCACGTTTATCGCGCATTATTCCCGGTTCATTGACGCTGTTGGCGGCCATGGTGCTGAGCGCCTGTACCAGCCAGCAGGCCCCGACGCTGAAAAAGGGCGAGAAGCCCGTTGACGTGGCGTCGGTGGTGCGGCAGAAAATGCCGGCCAGCGTCAAGGATCGGGAGGCCTGGGCGCAAGCCATTGCCACCGCGTTTGACAGCCAGAAGCTGGCGCCGACGGAAGAGAATGTCTGCTCGGTGCTGGCGGTCGCGCAGCAGGAGTCTAACTATCAGTCCGATCCGGTGGTGCCGGGGTTGAATAAAATCGCCTGGCAGGAAATTGACCGCCGGGCGGAAAAAATGCACATTCCGCCGTTTCTGGTCCATACCGCGCTGAAGATCACCTCGCCAAACGGTAAAAGCTATAGCGACCGTCTGGACAATGTGAAGACGGAAAAGCAGCTGAGCGCCATTTTTGATGACTTTATCGGGATGGTGCCGATGGGGCAGAAGCTGTTCGGTTCACTTAACCCGGTGCACACCGGGGGGCCGATGCAGGTCAGCATTGCCTTTGCCGAGCAGCACACCTCCGGCTACCCGTGGAAAATGAACGGGACGGTGCGCCAGGAGGTCTTCAGCCTGCGCGGCGGCCTGTGGTTTGGCACCTATCATCTGTTGAACTACCCGGCCAGCTACAGCGTGCCGCTGTACCGCTTTGCCGACTTCAACGCCGGCTGGTATGCCAGCCGTAACGCCGCCTTCCAGAACGCGGTGGTGAAAGCCAGCGGGGTGAAACTGGCGCTCGACGGCGACCTTATCCGCTACGACAGCGAGGAACCGGGCAGCACCGAGCTGGCGGTGCGTCGTCTGGCGGGCCAGTTGGGAATGAGCGACAGCGAGATCCACAGCCAGTTGAAAAAGGGCGACAGCCTGGCGTTTGAGAAGACCGACCTTTATCAGCAGGTTTTCCGCCTCGCCGAGAAAAGGGCGGGCAAGACTCTGCCGCGGGAGATGTTGCCAGGGATCCAGCTTGAGAGTCCGAAAATTACCCGTAATCTGACGACGGCGTGGTTTGCAAAACGGGTTGATGAGCGGCGGGCAAATTGTATGGCGCGGCGTTAACGGCGCTGACGCCAGCGCACAATGAGCGCCAGCAGCCCGATGAACGAGCAGCCGATCAGGAAAGGGATCAGGCCAAAGAGGGTGCCAACGGCGAGACTGATGTCGACTTGCGGACGGCTGGCGTCCTGCGTTTGCATCAAGCGTTCAAATACCCCCGGAGCGTGGATCAGCATGCTGAGCATCTGCGCGCCGGCCCAGCAGCAGACCAGCACGAACAGGCCGTAGGCGACATGGCTGCCGGTCAACGCCCCTCTTTTTTTATTTCCCAAAAGCGATTTTGAAAAACTGAATTCAGCCATAGGCCCTCCCACCTCTGTACTGCTGGTTTTTTCTCCAGCTCTATGGCAGGTATTCTGGCAGTGAGGGGCCATTGTCAGTATCAGATTGCTGGTAATTGCCGTCCAGGAATAATCCTGTTTTCGCCGGTGTGTTAACCGCGCCACAGGAATGGAAAAGGGAGAGCGGCGTCGCAATCCAGCAACATTCTCTCCCGCGCTACAGACCGCCGCGGGCGGCTATGCGAAGATGCGTTTTTTTGCTGTTGGAGGTCGCATGAAGCTCACAGATAAAATTCGCCGCGACTGGCACTACTACGCGGTGGCGCTGGGGCTAATTTTTATTCTCAATGGGGTGGTGGGGCTGCTGGGGTTTGAAACACAGGGCTGGCAATCCTACGCCGTCGGTCTGGTGACCTGGGTCATTAGCTTCTGGGCCGCGGGCCTGGTGATCCGCCGCCGCCCGGCAGAAGAGGCCTAAGACCCCTGCTGCCAGGCGCGATAAACGCGTTTTAGTTCATGGAGGTTTTCAGCGCCCGGTCCGCGGCATGGCGCTCCAGCGCCAGCTCAATCAGCCGGGTGATCAGGCTGGTGTAGTCGAGGCCGCTGGCCTGCCACAGCTTCGGATACATGCTGATGTTGGTAAAGCCCGGCAGGGTGTTGATCTCGTTGATCACCACCTCGTTGTCGGCGGTGAGGAAGACGTCGACGCGGGCCATGCCGCTGCAGCCCAGGGTCTGGTAGGCCTGCACTGCAATCGCGCGGATCTTGTCGTTGATCTCAGGGGCGATGGCGGCCGGGACCACCACCTGCGCGCCCTGGTCATCGATATATTTGGTGTCGTAGGCGTAAAACTCGCTGTTGAGGACAATCTCACCGCAGGTGCTGGCCTGCGGGTGGTCGTTACCCAGCACCGCACACTCAATTTCCCGCCCTTTAATGCCTTGTTCCACCACGACTTTATGGTCAAATTCAAAGGCCAGGGCCACCGCCTGATGGTACTGCTCTTCGTTTTTAACTTTGCTGACGCCAACCGATGATCCCTGGTTGGCCGGCTTCACGAACAGCGGCAGCCCCAGCTTCGCTTCGACATCGGCAAAGCTGAACTGCGCGCGGTTGGCGCGGGTCAGGGTGATAAACGGGGCGACGGCGAGCCCGGCATCGCGCAGCAGACGTTTGGTCACGTCTTTGTCCATACAGGCCGCGGAGCCCAGCACATCGGAACCAACGAAAGGCAGATTCGCCATGCGCAGCATCCCCTGCAGGGAGCCATCCTCGCCCAGCGTGCCGTGGACGATGGGGAAAATCACATCGATAGCCGCCAGCGGCTGGCCGCTGTCGGCGTTAATCAGCTGCTGTGCTTCTCGGCCCGGGATCTGCGCCAGGGTCACCGTGGAAGGACGCAGGGCAATGCGGGCAGGATCCTGAGCATTGAGCAGGTAGTTGCCGGCGTCGTTGATGTGCCATAGCCCCTGTTTATCAATACCCAACAGAACCACATCGAAGCGCGATTTATCAATCGCTTCCACGATATTCTTCGCTGACTGCAGCGACACTTCATGCTCCGCCGACTTGCCGCCAAAAACGATCCCAACCCTCATCTTTGCCATTTCAACTTCCATCCAGATAACATCAAAGGGCATAACATACCATGTGAAACCGCTGCCTGCCTGCCATAATATTTACCTGATCAATTGACGGGAGTGGGCGTGAGAGGAAAGACGCTGCTGGTGCTGGCCGGGCTGCTCGGCGCGGGCCTGTTAGGATACCGCTATCTGCCGCCGCACCTGAATCCGCTGGCGCCGCTGGCGCTTGACGATCCCCCGGGCTGGTTGACGTCATTCAAGCTGCGCAGGCTGACGGCAGACCAGTGCGCCTCCCTGCTGGCGGAAGCCAATCGCCGCCGGCTTATCGCCAGCCAGCCGGTGGCGGACAGCGAGGGAAGCTGCCCGCTGCATAACGTGGTGCGGGTAGCGAATTTTGGCAGCGTGACGCTGAGCAGCAGTTTCCTCGCCAGCTGCCCGCTGGCGCTGAGCAGTGCGCTGTATGTCGAGCAGCAGGCGAAACCGCTGACCCGTCAACTGATGGCGAGCGATCTGCGCCAGATCGATCATCTCGGCAGCTTCGCCTGCCGCAATATCTACCATCGGCAACAGGCGCGGCGCAGTGAACACGCCACGGCGGACGCGCTGGACGTCAGCGGTTTCCGCCTGGCGGACGGCCGACGCGTCAGCGTCCTGCAGGGCTGGCGGAGCGAGACCTCGCATCCCTGGCTGGCGGCGCTGTTGAACAACAGCTGCCACTACTTCGGCAACGCGCTGGGGCCAGAGTACAATGCGGCTCACGCCAATCATTTTCATCTGGGGATGCGCGGACAGGGCTTCTGCTTTTGAGCATAAAGCGCTGTGAGTAGCCTAAATGACCAGAAAATGCTTCGTCAGGTTCTCATCCACACTCATAAAACACCAAACTCACCGCCAGCGCATCTATGGTAGTACACCAGTGGAATGAAATTGCTAAGCTAGGTAATAATTGGCAAATCATTAATGAATACGCGTAGTTATGGAATCCTGGAAGGTTAATCTCATCTCCGTCTGGTTTGGTTGCTTTTTTACCGGCCTGGCGATCAGTCAAATTCTCCCTTTTTTGCCCCTCTACGTCTCCCAGCTGGGCGTTACCTCGCATGAAGCGCTGTCGATGTGGTCGGGGCTGACCTTCAGCGCGACTTTTCTTGTCTCGGCGATCGTCTCGCCGATGTGGGGGAGCCTGGCAGACCGCAAAGGCCGCAAGCTGATGCTGCTGCGTGCCTCGCTGGGGATGGCGATTGCTATTTTACTGCAGGCCTTCGCCACTAACGTCTGGCAGCTGTTTATCCTGCGGGCGATCATGGGCTTAACCTCCGGTTATATCCCCAACGCCATGGCGCTGGTGGCCTCCCAGGTGCCACGCGAGCGCAGCGGCTGGGCGCTGAGCACGCTATCAACCGCGCAAATCAGCGGCGTGATCGGCGGCCCGCTGCTGGGCGGCTTCCTGGCGGACCACGTCGGGCTGCGGATGGTCTTTTTTATTACGGCAATCCTGCTGACCATCAGTTTTCTGGTGACCCTGTTTCTGATCAAAGAGGGAGGGCGCCCTCAGGTCAGTAAAAGCGAGCGCCTCACCGGAAAACAAGTCCTTGCCTCTTTACCCTATCCGGGGCTGGTGATCAGCCTGTTCTTCACCACCCTGGTGATCCAGTTGTGCAACGGCTCAATTGGCCCGATCCTGGCGCTGTTTATCAAGTCGATGGCGCCGGACAGCAACAATATCGCCTTTCTGGCCGGGATGATCGCCGCGGTGCCTGGCGTGTCGGCGCTGATTTCTGCGCCACGGCTGGGTAAGTTAGGCGATCGCATCGGTACCTCGCGGATCCTGCTCGCGACGCTCTGCTGCGCAGTGGTGATGTTTTTCGCCATGTCTTTTGTCACCACCCCGCTGCAATTGGGTACGCTGCGTTTCCTGCTCGGCTTTGCCGATGGCGCGATGCTCCCGGCGGTGCAGACTTTATTGCTGAAATACAGCAGCGACAGCGTCACCGGACGCATCTTTGGCTATAACCAGTCGTTTATGTATCTGGGCAACGTCGCCGGGCCGCTGATTGGCGCCTCTGTATCGGCCATGGCCGGCTTCCGCTGGGTGTTTATTGCTACCGCCATTATCGTTTTCATTAACCTCTGGCAGCTGGCATGGATGCTGCGCCGCACCCGCCGGGCTAACGCCTGAACCTCTGCTGACGGTATTTATCGCGATACCGTCAGCGTTATTCACCGTCGGTACATTTACCATTACTTTTTGTTATCGCCATGCCGTGAGCGCTATTCCATTTTATTATTTCCTGCGCCATCTGGTTATAACCATCCCCGACCATGATTAAACAATACTATTTATAGTGGTATTTTGTTGTGGTAAAACGTTTCGCTGTATATTGGGTGTTGCGATGATTCTTATTTTAAGTAATTCTGAGGTCCGTCATCGGGTATGACATCCCAATCAAAAACAGGCCTCGCATAAGGAACTGGTGCTATGAAGAATCTCATTGCTGAGTTACTGGTTAAACTGGCGCAAAAGGAAGAAGAAGCAAAGGAACTGACGGTGCAGGTTGAAGCGCTGGAGATCGTGGTCACCGCATTATTGCGCCATATGGAGCATGATGCCCAGCAGGCATTGATTCAGGATATAGAACAGGCGATTGACCAGGTGACGCCCTGTCCGCCGGTCAACGACCAGGATGCGATGCTGCTGCAGCAATATCTAAAGAAGCTGTTGCGGCATCCTCGTAGCTAGTCTTTGTGACACGACAAGGATGCCGTCATTTTTCTGTCATCTCCCTTTTATAAAGTCTCCCTCGTTTTGTTTTTTTTAAGTATTTTTTACATGGAGATGACAAAAGTGAAATTAAGCGCCCTGTTTATTGCCCTGGTTCCTCTGCTGGGCTCGCCGGTTATTCATGCAGAAACGACTGCTGCGCCGGTTCTGGAAAATCGCGCTGCGCAGGGAGATATCACCACTCCCGGCGGCGCGCGTCGTTTAACCGGCGATCAAACCGAAGCGCTGCGCGCCTCGTTAATCAATAAGCCGGCTAAAAACGTTATTTTGCTGATTGGCGATGGCATGGGTGATTCGGAAATTACCGCTGCGCGAAATTATGCGCAAGGGGCGGGCGGTTTCTTTAAAGGGATTGACGCCTTGCCGTTAACCGGGCAGTACACGCACTATTCGCTGGATAAAAAAACCGGGAAACCGGACTACGTGACCGACTCGGCGGCGTCCGCCACTGCCTGGACCACCGGCGTCAAGACCTATAACGGCGCGCTGGGCGTCGATATTCATGAGAACGCGCATCAGACCCTCCTCGAGCTGGCGAAAGCGGCGGGGCTGGCCACCGGCAACGTTTCCACCGCCGAGCTGCAGGACGCCACCCCCGCAGCGCTGGTGGCGCATGTGACATCGCGTAAATGTTACGGCCCCACGGTCACCAGTGAAAAATGCCCCAGCAATGCGCTGGAGAAAGGGGGCAAAGGCTCCATTACCGAACAGCTGCTGAACGCCCGGCCGGATGTCACCTTAGGCGGCGGGGCGAAGACCTTTGCCGAAACGGCGACGGCGGGCGAGTGGCAGGGCAAAACCCTGCGCGAGCAGGCGGAAGCGCGCGGCTACCAGATTGTGACCGACGCGGCTTCCCTTGCCGCCGCGACTGACGCCAGTCAGGCTAAGCCGCTGCTGGGTCTCTTCGCCGATGGCAATATGCCGGTTCGCTGGGAAGGGCCGAAGGCGTCTTATCACGGCAATATCGATAAGGCGCCGGTGACCTGTACGCCAAACCCGAAACGCGACGCCTCGGTGCCGACGCTGGCGCAGATGACGGAGAAAGCGATTGACCTGCTGAGCCGCAACGAGAAAGGTTTCTTCCTGCAGGTGGAAGGCGCTTCCATCGATAAACAGGATCATGCGGCGAATCCGTGTGGCCAGATCGGCGAAACCGTAGACCTCGACGAAGCGGTGCAGAAGGCGCTGGAGTTTGCGCGAAAAGACGGCAATACCCTGGTGATCGTCACCGCCGACCATGCGCACGCCAGCCAGATCATTCCGGCGGACAGCAAAGCCCCGGGACTGACCCAGGCTCTGAATACCCACGATGGCGCAGTGATGGTCATGAGCTACGGCAACTCTGAGGAAGAGTCGATGGAGCATACCGGCACCCAGCTGCGCATTGCGGCCTACGGTCCACACGCGGCTAACGTCGTCGGCCTGACCGACCAGACCGACCTGTTCTCGACCATGAAAGCCGCCCTGAGTCTGAAATAAGTCGCTGCCGGTGGCGAAATCGCGTCACCGGCTGGTTTTTTTTCTATCTGCGTCCAGACTTACAACGATCCACTCACAGAAGGATGGTGCGATGAAAATAACCTTACTAATGACTCTACTGTTTGGCTTGATCTTTATCAGCGCGGTTGGCGCGGCAGAAAAAACGCCCACTCCACAGCAGCAAAAGATGACGGACTGCAATCAGCAAGCGTCAGCCAAAGCGCTGAAAGGAGATGAGCGCAAAACGTTTATGAGCCAGTGCCTGAAAAAAGAGACCACTACGTCGCAAGGAAAAGCGCTCACCCCTCAGCAGCAGAAGATGAGCGACTGCAACAAAGCGGCCTCGGCAAAATCGTTGAAGGGTGATGAACGCAGTACCTTCATGAGTACCTGCCTGAAGAAAGCCTGAAAAAAAAGGGAGCGCCTGCGCGCTCCCTTCTTCTTTGAACACTCAGGGCATTGCTGCCTACCCTCTCAGGCTCAGGAGCGGCTCAGTTTCTCTGATTTCTCCATACACTGGGTGATGGCTTCGATCACCGCGGAGCGGAACCCTTTCTCTTCCAGTACGCGGACGGCTTCGATGGTGGTCCCGCCAGGCGAGCAGACCATATCTTTCAGCGCCCCCGGATGCTCGCCGCTCTCCAGCACCATTTTGGCGGAGCCCATTACCGCCTGGGCGGCGAATTTATAGGCCTGGGCGCGCGGCATGCCGCCGAGGACGGCGGCATCGGCCATCGCTTCGATAAACATAAAGACATAGGCCGGCGCGGAGCCGCTCACGCCCACCACCGGATGGATCATCGGCTCGGCAATTTGCTCCGCCTGGCCAAAGCAGCGGAAAATGGTCAGCACTTCGGCCACATCTTCGCTGCTCACCAGCGCGTTAGGCGTGACGGAGGTCATACCGGCGTTGACCAGTGACGGCGTATTGGGCATCGCGCGAATAATTTTGCGATCGTGACCGAGGGCGCGCGCCAGTTGCTCAAGCGTGACCCCGGCGGCGATGGAGACCACCAGCGACTCTTTATTCAGGCTTGAGGCGACGTCGCCCAGCACTTTGGTCATGATCCCCGGCTTAACCGCGCCGAAGACGATATCGGCAATCTGCGCCACTTCCTGAGCGCTCCCGGCGGCGTTGATGCCATACTGGTCGCGCAGAGCCGCAACCTTATCCGGCGACGGGGTGTAGACCCAGATTTGTCCCGGCTGTACCTGGCCGCTGGCGATCAGTCCACCCAGAATGGCCTTACCCATATTGCCGCAGCCGATAAAGCCAATTTTCTTATCCATCACCATTCCCCTCTGCTTTTTTCGTTACGATCTGATTAGCTTACCATCCTGCGCTTTCATGGGGGAGAAAAGCAGGTAACATTGGCGTCACTTATTGCAGGTAACAGGAGCTGGCATGGCTATTTGGGTAGATGCGGACGCGTGTCCGAACGTGATTAAAGAGATTTTGTTCCGCGCGGCAGAGCGTACCCAGACCCCGGTGACGCTGGTGGCGAATCAGCCGCTGCGCGTGCCGCCGTCGCGTTTCATCCGCACTCTGCGGGTTGAGCAAGGTTTTGACGTGGCGGATAACGAAATCGTTCGCCAGTGCGCGGCGGGAGATTTAGTCATCACCGCCGACATCCCGCTGGCGGCAGAGGTGCTGGCGAAGGGCGGGGCGGCGCTGAATCCGCGCGGGGAACGCTACAGTGAGGCGACGATCCGCGAGCGCCTGACGATGCGGGATTTTATGGAGACATTGCGGGCCAGCGGCGTGCAGACCGGCGGCCCGGATAGTTTATCGCAGCGCGACCGGCAACAGTTTGCTGCCGAGCTGGAGAAGTGGTTGCTGGCGGTTAAACGTCAGCAGGGTTAAACCCAGCTATCGTCGTCGCTGCCAATATCATCGTCGCCAAAGCCGGCGTCGAAGTCGTCGTTCCAGGTGTTGTCGGCAAGGAACTGATCGTCTCCCTGGCGGAACGGATCGTCACCCGCGGTGGCGTCCTGCGCGGCGGCGGCATCAGGCTGCGGCTGCTCTTCGATGATATTGACGATCTCCTGCGGGTGCGAGCCGCTGAACATGTTGGTCAGCATATTGCCCAGCACCACGCCGCCCGCTACGCCTGCGGCCGTTTGGAGCGCGCCCGCCATAAAGCCGCCACCGCGTGCGGCTGCCTGCGGGGCATAGTTCGGTTGCTGTTGCGGCGGGGCATACTGCGGCTGGGCGCTGGCCTGCGGGCGACCGTATTGCTCCGCGCCCGGGATGGGGTCAGAGCCGCGTGACGAGCCGCCACCGCCAAACAGGCCGGAGAGGAATCCGCCGCTGCTGGGCTTCGCCGCCTGCAGCTGGCTGACCTGGCTCTCCAGCGCCTGGATGCGATCGTTAAGCTGTTTAATCGCGGCTTCCTGGATAAGAATGGTTTGCGCCATATAGTAGGGGGCCGCCGGCTGCGCGCTTACATGTTGGGCAATCCGCTCCTCGGCGCTGGTATCGCGCGATGCACTGTGCGCCTCAGCCTCTTTTAGCCGGGAAAACAGTCCATCAATAAGGCGTTGTTCTTCAGATTGCATGTTACATTCCTCTGTCACACTGTCGAATAGGCATCAGGGTGCGTCTGAAACACGATGTTGTAAATATGTTGCTTCGTAAAGCTATGCATAAATGTGTTACCGTTTACGCCAGCGTTGGATAAAAATAACGCCCAGCCGAAAGTAAAGCTGGTTAAACACTTAATGCAATGATAAGTTTACATCAAGAGCCCCTTTTGTCACTGTGGTGATGGGGTGCAAAGAAGTTGTGTAACGTTTTGTTTACTACTACGTTACGGAACAAACAGCGATAATACGTTCTTTCGTTTTCATATTTTACGACAGGCGGAACCAGGGGGTCTTCGGTCATGACACAGCCAATCTTTCTCATCGGGCCACGAGGCTGCGGTAAAACCACCGTCGGTCATGCGCTGGCGCGAGCGCGGCATTTTCAGTTCTCCGATACCGATCATCGGCTGCAGGCCCATGAGCAGCGGACGGTGGCAGAGATCGTGCAGGCAGAAGGGTGGGCGCGTTTTCGCGAACTGGAGACCCTGTCGCTGAAGGCCGTGACTCTGCCGAATACGGTGATCGCCACCGGCGGCGGTATTGTGCTGGCGGAAGGTAATCGCCAGTTTATGCGGGAAAACGGCGTGGTGATCTATCTGCAGGCCTCGGTGTCGGCGCTCATTGATCGTCTGGAGGCCTACCCAAAAGCCGAACAGCGGCCGACGCTTACCGGTAAGCCGGTACGTGAGGAAGTGGGCGAGGTGTTGGCGCAGCGCGAAGCCTTATACCGTGATGCCGCCCATCATATTGTCGATGCCACGGCCTCCCCGGATCGGGTGGTGGAGCAGATTATGACCATGCTGTGCGGCGCGACGGCAACCCCGGTAAGTTAAGAATTTACTTACATTAAGGCGGCGAGGGGCGCCTATACTTGATAGTTCTGATACCAGAAGAAGGAAGAACTATGCCAAACAGGCCCCCATATCCGAGAGAAGCGCGCGTGGTTGCGGTAGAGAAAGGCCCGCAGGGTCAGACCGTCACCTGGTATCAACTCCGCGCGGATTATCCTGAACCCAATTCGCTGATCAGCGAACATCCTACCGAGCAGGAAGCCGTGGATGCCAAGCGGCGCTATGAAGATCCTGATAAGTCGTAACCCCTGAGCCCGGATTGCCGGCCATACTGGCAATATCGGGCGTATCTCACATTTTTTATTTATCAGTCGTACTAATGAATATCTAACACACGGATTTTTCAGGCACGCCGCTGTCGCCCGGCAATCTTTACATTCAACCGCGGCGCGGAACTGCTACGCTTCTCGACGGTTGATTTTTACTCACCGGGGGGGCGGATGCCGTGTGTGGTAAGTCTGTCTTGAAGCAGTGGTAGTGAAAAGGTACATGATATGAGTAGTGCAACGATGGCAATTTTGACCATCGGCGTTGTGCCGCTGGCGGGAGTGTTGCCGCTCCTGACCGAACATATCAGGGAAGAACAGATCACCCACATTAGTTTGCTGGGCGATATGACACATGCTGAGGTAACCAAAGAGTACGCGGTGGGTGACGGCGAGCAGGGCCTGCTGACCTTGCTCAATGATAACCAGCTGGTGATGGTATCGCGGCAGAAAATTGAACGCGATATCCGCAGCGTGATCGCGATGCTGGATCGGCAGAACTATGATGTGATCCTGTTGCTTAGCTCCGAACAGTTAAGCGGTTTTACCACCCACCATGCGATCCTTCTTGAGCCGCAGCGGATCATCCCGCCGCTGGTGGCGTCGATCGTCGATGGGCATCAGGTGGGGGTGATCGTGCCGGTGGAAGAGATCATGCCTATGCAGCGGCAAAAGTGGCTCTCGCTGGAAAAGTCGCCGTACTACGCGCTGGCCAACCCTTTTACCGGCAGCGACAGTGAGTTATTAAGCGCCGGCAAAACGCTGCTGGAGCAGGGCGCCGACGTGCTGGTGCTCGACTGTCTCGGTTACTATCAGCATCACCGCGATGTGTTACAAAAAGCCCTGGACGTCCCGGTTTTGCTGTCGAATGTGCTGGTTTCCCGACTGGCGGCAGAACTATTGGTCTAATGTGTTAATTTCACGTGACAGGGGCAAGGAGCGCCCCCTATATTGAGCCTTTAACCGACGATCAGAAGGGCTTGTTTATGCTTCAAAGCAATGAATACTTTGACGGAAAAGTGAAATCCATTGGCTTCACCAGCAGCAGTACCGGTCGCGCCAGCGTTGGCGTGATGGCGGAAGGGGAATACACCTTTGGTACGGCGCAGCCGGAAGAGATGACGGTGGTCAGCGGGGCGCTGAATGTCCTGCTGCCGGGTGAGACTGAGTGGAAAGTTTACGCCGCCGGCGAAGTTTTCAATGTGCCAGGCAACAGCGAATTTCATCTGCAGGTGGCTGAGCCAACCTCTTATCTGTGCCGCTATCTGTAAGCCAGAGTGACACCCGGCGCCTGCCGCCGGGTTGTTTTTTCCTTCCTGCCTGGCAGGAAGGAAAGCGGCGCTTAGCGCTGCGCTTCGCCGCCGAGCCCTTCTACCAGGCTTTGGATCAGGGCAGCCAGCTCGCCGGTCATTAAGATAAAGTCGGCGTCAAAGCGCTGGGCGAAATCCTCCCGATCGATATCTTCGTTTTGGTCACGTAATTCATCGCAGAACTTGAGGCGCTTAATTGACGCATCGTCGCAGATCACAAACTGAATACGCTGCTGCCAGTCCAGCGCCAGCTTGGTGACGACCTTCCCGGCCTCAATGTGCACGGCGATTTCGTCGCTGACCAGATCCTGTTTCTTGGCGCGGATCACGCCGCCATCTTCCAGCATCGCTTTCAGCTCGGCTTCATCCAGCAGCTGGAAGCCCTGCGCCACGGTGCCGGAGCGGACCCACTCGGTCAGCGTCAGCTCAATCGGATTCTCCAGGGTCAGCGGCACCACCGGCAGCGAACCGAGGGTTTTACGCAGCAGGGCCAGAGTGTCTTCCGCTTTCTTCGCGCTGGCGCAGTCGACCATGATCAGGCCGTTAACGGTATCGATCCACATCATCGTCTGGCTGAAGCGGCTGAAGGCGCGCGGTAGCAGCGAGTGCAACACTTCATCTTTCAGGGAATCTTTCTCGGTCTTCTTCAGCTTGCGGCCCTGATCGGCTTCCAGCTTCTGGATCTTCGCCTCCAGCGCCTGCTTGATCACCGGCGACGGCAGGATCTTTTCTTCTTTACGCGCGCAGATAATGATCTGGCCGTTTGCCGTATGCGTCAGCGCGTCGCTGTGCGATCCCATCGGCGACACCCAACCGGTTTTCGCCATATCCTGGCTGCCACACGGGGTAAATGTCAGCTCGGCCAGCTGTTTTTCCATCTCCTCGGCGCGCAATTCGATATCGCGGCTGAGACGGTAAACCATTAAATTTTTGAACCACAGCATGATAATTTCCACGGCTTTGTCGTTAAATCAGGCGGGCATGATAGCGAATTGTCGCTATGCTTGCATTGTTAATCGGGGTGAGGAGCTGAGCGTGCGTATTGGTATTGATTTAGGTGGAACAAAAACCGAAGTGATAGCCCTGAGCGACCAGGGAGAGCAGCTGTTTCGCCACCGGTTACCCACGCCGCGTGAGGACTACCGGCAAACCATCGAGACTATCGCCACCCTGGTGGCGATGGCCGAGCAGGCGACCGGGCAGCAGGGTACCGTGGGGATGGGCATTCCTGGCACAATTTCGCCCTATACCGGGGTGGTGAAAAACGCCAACTCGACCTGGCTCAACGGCCAGCCCTTTGATAAAGATCTCAGCCTGCGCCTTGAGCGTGAAGTCCGGCTGGCCAACGACGCCAACTGTCTGGCGGTGTCGGAGGCGATGGACGGCGCGGCGGCGGGGGCGCAAACGGTGTTTGCGGTGATTATCGGCACCGGCTGCGGCGCCGGGGTGGCGCTCAACGGGCGGGCGCATATCGGCGGCAACGGTAACGCCGGCGAGTGGGGGCATAACCCGCTGCCGTGGATGAACGACGATGAGCTGCGCTATCGCGCCGAAGTGCCCTGCTACTGCGGTAAACAGGGATGTATCGAAACCTTTATCTCCGGCACCGGCTTTGCCACCGACTACCAGCGGCTGAGCGGCAAGGGGTTAACTGGCAGCGAGATTATGCGTCTGGTGGGCGAAGGTGACGAAAAGGCCGAACTGGCGCTGAGCCGCTATGAACAGCGGCTGGCGAAATCGCTGGCCCACGTGGTGAATATCCTCGACCCGGACGTTATCGTGCTGGGCGGCGGGATGAGCAACGTCGAGCGTCTGTATCAAACGGTACCGGACCTGGTGAAGCAGTGGGTCTTCGGCGGCGAGTGTGAAACGCCGATCCGCAAAGCGTTGCACGGTGACTCCAGCGGAGTACGCGGCGCGGCCTGGCTGTGGCCGCTCCAGGGGACCTGAACCGCTCCCCCTCACCCCGGCCCTCTCCCTGCAGGGAGAGGGAGAAAAGCGGTACGGTGCGGGTGGTAGAGGCAGTGGCCGGGAACCCCTCATCCTGCAGGGAGAGGGGAATCGCAATAGCGTGCGAAATTACAGACCGGCGCCGGACGGTTCCCTCTCCCTCCGGGAAAGGGTTAGGGTAAGGGGACATCGCCATAATTCAGACCTCACTCCACCGCAAACACTCTGTCCAGCCGACTGTAGCCCAGGCCATTTATCTTCTTCACTTTGATCTGCACCGGAATACGTTCCTTCATTGCCTCCACGTGGCTGATCACCCCGATAATTTTGCCGCTGGCGTTAAGGGCATCCAGGGCGTCCAGCGCCGTATCCAGCGTTTCGCTGTCGAGGGTGCCAAAGCCTTCATCGAGAAACAGGGAGTCAATCCGTGTCTTATGGCTCACCAGGTCTGACAGCGCCAGGGCCAGCGCCAGGCTGACGAGGAAACTTTCGCCGCCGGAGAGAGTGCGGGTGTCGCGCACGGCGTCGGCCTGCCAGGTATCGACCACCTCCAGCTCCAGCGCCTCGCTGGCCTTGCGTTGCAGCAGATAGCGGCCATGCAGGCGGTTGAGCTGCTGGTTTGCCAGCCAGACCAGATTATCCAGCGTCAGCCCCTGGGCGAATTTGCGGAACCGGTCGCCGGTGCTGGAGCCGATCAGCGAATTCAGATAGCCCCAGTCGTCCGCCAGCTGCTCCGCCTCTGCAATCTGCTGCCCCAGCGCCTGCTGCTGCTGGCGGCTTTCATTATCCTGCCTGAGCTGCTGGCGGATCTCACCCTGACGGGTCGTGTTGTCCCGCAGCCGCTGGGCCAGGGCGTGCAGCTGCGTTTGCAGGGTGGGGCCGTCCGCGTCTGATCCTTGCGGCCGCAGCGCCAGATGCGCCTGTTGCTGCTGAGTCGCCTGCTCGCAGAGCACCGTCGCTTGCTGAAGCTGCTGCTCAAGCGACTGTTTTAACTGCGTCAGCCGCTGGGCGGTCTCGTCATCCAGCAGTGCGGCGAGGAACGCCTCCCGATCGTTGAAGCGGCTGGCGGCCAGGGCAGTCGTGAATTGCGTCTGTGACTGATGTACGCGCGCCGTTTCTTCGGTCTCCAGTTGCTGCTGGGCGACAAGCTGGCTGTGCAGCGACAGGCATTCCTCGTGGATTTCGCGCCAGTTGTCCGGGATCACCGGCTCAGCCTCCGCGTCATCCTCATCGCCGGGCGGCAGCGTATCGAGCAGCGGTTTCAGGGCGGCGATCTGCTCCTGGAGCACGCCATGCCGCGTCTGTTGCGCCTGCCACCGGGCAAATTCGCTTTCGCGAGCGTGCAGCCAGGCGGCTTCTGCGCCTTCTTCCGGCAGGCTGAGCGACAGCGTCTGCAGGGCGTTCTCCAGCCCCTGGCGCGTGGTCTCCAGCTGCTGGTGAGCCTGGCGCTCCAGCGCTTGCTGGTCGTTGAGCTGGCTCTGTAACATCAGACGCTGGCTGAGCTGATAGAGCTGCTGCTCGTAGCGCTCCTGCTCCTGCATCCAGTCGTTTATCTCTTGCGCAATATCCCGCGTGACCTGCAGAGCGGCGCAGGTTTCCTGCCACGCTTTAGTGAGCGCTTGCTCTTCCTCTGTGAGCCGCCGGGCCGCTTCGGTCTCACGCTGGAGCTGCTGCGTCAGGGCGTTGACCTGCCCGAGGACCAGCAGACCTTCTTCTTTCAGCGCGGCGACCTCTTTTTCCAGCGCGTCGCGGCGGCGCTGATTATCCGTGACCGTTAGGGAGGCGTATTGCTCAATCGCCGGATGTTCACAGGATCCGCACAGCGGGCAGGGCTTCCCCGCCTCAAGCCGGGCGCGGTAACCTTCCAGATCTTTAATCGTTTCTTCCCGCTGGCAGAGCGCCTTCAGGTCGAGATAGTGCTGGTTTTTGTCTTTATATTGCTCCCGACGTTGCGTCAGGGTGGCATTGAGTTTTGCCTGCTCCGTTTGCGCCTGCTGGATGTTCTCGGCGCTCTGCCGCAGGCGTTTGTGCAACTGCTGATGCTGTTCATGCAGGGAGAGCAGCCGCTGGCGCAGCGGCCGCGATTGCGTTTGCTGCGCCATCGCCGCCGCGACTTCCTCTGCGGACAATGACAGGGAGCTGGCCGGCAGAGCGCTTAGTTTCTGGCGCAGCGCGGCCAGGCGGGTGGTCTGAGCCGTTAGCTGCTGTTTATCGCGCGTCAGTTGCGAGAATTGCGCCCGCCAGCCGGCAATCTCCTGTCCCCATAAGCGGAATCGGTCATGGGCCGCCAGCCACTGCGCCAGGTCCGTCAGTTCAGCCTGACGCTGCTGCTGAGCGTGCAGGGCGCTGCGGCGGATGCGCGCGCGCTGCGCGGTGCAGGCAAGTAAGCGAGCATTTACTTCGTTGATCCGTTGCCGGGTTTGCGCCAGACCTGCCACCTGTTCCTGCTGACGCTCCCACAGGGGGCGCAGTTGGGCGGCCGGCTGGGCCAGCTCAAGCTTCGCCAGCGCCGGGGCGGCGTCGGTCAGCGCCTGGCGGGCCTGCTGCTGCCGGCTAACCGCCTGCTGGTGCTGCTGCGCCAGCTCGTCGCAGCGCGTCAGCCACTGAAGCTGCTGTTGCTGGTTTTGCTGCTGCGTTAGCAGGGTTTTTTCTTCGTCAGTGAGTACCTGCAAACTTTCCTGCAGCGCCTGCTGCTGCGCTTCCGTCAGCAGAACGATGCCCGCCGCCTGGGCTTCGAACTTCTCCAGCGCGTGGCGAGCAGCTTTGTGCTGTTCGTAGACCATGGCCGAAATCTGGCCGTAGATTTCCGTGCCGGTCAGCTCCTCCAGCAGCTCCGCGCGATCGCTCGGCTTCGCGTTCAGGAAGGCGGCAAATTGTCCCTGGGAAAGCAGCATCGAGCGGGTGAAACGGCCATAGTCGAGCCCGGTGAGCGTCGCGGTTTGCTCCAGTTTGTCCGAGACCTTATCGGCGAGGATTTTGCCGTCGGCGCAGCGTGCCAGCTCGACGCGGGGCGCCTGCAGATTGCCATCCGGTTGGTTGCGTGCCCGGTTCTGGCTCCAGAAAGCGCGGTAGGCGGTGCCTTTGACTTCAAACTCGACTTCCGCCAGACATTCGGCGGTATCGCGGGTCATCAGGTCATTTTGCGACTGGGAAACTTTATTCAGGCGCGGCGTCTCGTGATAAAGCGCCAGGCAAATGGCATCGAGCAGGGTGGTTTTGCCGGCGCCGGTGGCGCCGGTAATGGCGAACAGGCCGTTGCTGACGAACGGCTCGGCGGTAAAGTCTATCTTCCATTCACCCTTCAGGGAGTTGAGGTTTTTCAGACGCAGACTGAGGATTTTCATGCGTTTTCGTCCTCCGCGGTGAGCGTATGCAGCGTATGGGTGAACAGCTCGTGCAGCCGGGCGCGCTTGTCATCGTCAATCTCGGTCAGCGCCAGCCGGCGCTCGAACACCTCTTCCACCTTCAGTTCGCTGAGGGTCTCCCGCTGGGCGTTGAGCAATATTTTCTCGCGCTGCTCGCGGCTGCGGCGTACCAGCAACACTTCCACCGGCAGATCCTCCGTCAGCGCCTGAATATGACGCTGAATATCGTGCAGGTAGTCCTCGGTGGTGATTTCGATATCCAGCCACACCGGCGGGTCCTGCTCGACGCCGCGCCACTGCTCCAGCTGGGCGGTGATGGCGGCCAGATCGCCTTTGATCACTGCCAGCGGCTGGGTCACGGGCACCTCCAGGGTTTCCACGGCGCTGAGGCACCCGTCGTTAAA
The DNA here is from genome assembly GCF_001807705.1 of Klebsiella sp. HMSC25G12. Taxonomy (NCBI): domain Bacteria; kingdom Pseudomonadati; phylum Pseudomonadota; class Gammaproteobacteria; order Enterobacterales; family Enterobacteriaceae; genus Klebsiella; species Klebsiella sp. HMSC25G12. The sequence continues at coordinate 56,561 of NZ_KV789778.1, forward strand.
ACTCACCAGGTGCACCGATTTGGCTTTGCCGGTTTCATCGAAGCTCAGCGGCAGCGGCGAGCCGCTGTAGCGGATGTGCTCGCAGCCACCGACCACCTGCGCCCGATGAATATGGCCCAGCGCAATGTAGTCGGCAGGCGGGAAGTGTTGCGCCGGAAAGGCATCCAGCGTGCCGATGTAAATGTCGCGGACGGCATCGCTTTTGCTGGCGCCGACGGTGGTCAGGTGGCCGCTGGCAATGATGGGCAGCGGCCGATCGCCGCGCAGCGCGCAGGCCTGCTGATACTGCTCCTGATAATAGTCGCTGATGGCCTGCAGTAGCTGTTGCTGTTTTTCCCGACCGGAGTGGCCGGCCTGACTGGTAACCAGCTCGCGGGGGCGTAAAAACGGCACCGGGCAAAAGATGGCGCCAGGGGTGCCGTCGCGCAACGGCAGCTCAATGGGCGCGTAGCCGGCGTTCGCCACCACGGTGGTGTGCAAAAAGGCGAGAATATCGCGGGACTCATTGAGCATCGCCACTGAATCGTGATTGCCCGCCAGCACCACCAGGCGACAGCCGGTCTGCTGCAACTGGACGACAAAACGGTTATACAGCTCGCGGGCATAGCTCGGCGGCGAGCCGGTATCAAAAATATCGCCAGCCACGATAATGGCGTCGACTTCATGCTCCTGCGCGCGGGCCAGCAGCCAGGTAAGAAAAGCGTCGTGTTCTGCCGCGCGGCTTTTGCTGTAAAAATTCTGGCCCAAATGCCAGTCGGAGGTGTGAAGGAGGCGCATAAATCTTCCCTAGCGAAAAAAGCATGGGCGGCAGTATATCATTTGTCGGCGCGGGGTAAGTCCGCGTCATGCTTCAAATTACCCGATCATCAGACCGTCATTTTTTTCATAAATCTGTCACAAAAGTGACGCATAATGACGCCGCACTTCTATACTGATGGCTAAAAAACACAGGGTAAATAATGGCGAGAAGAATTCTGGTCGTTGAAGATGAAGCTCCAATCCGCGAAATGGTCTGCTTTGTTCTGGAGCAAAATGGCTTTCAGCCCGTCGAGGCGGAAGATTATGACAGCGCGGTGAATCAACTCAATGAACCCTGGCCTGATTTGATTCTCCTTGACTGGATGCTGCCGGGTGGTTCGGGGCTGCAGTTTATTAAGTTGCTCAAGCGCGAGGCGATGACGCGGGATATCCCGGTTGTGATGCTGACCGCGCGTGGAGAAGAAGAGGATCGTGTTCGCGGCCTGGAGACCGGCGCGGACGACTATATTACCAAGCCTTTCTCACCGAAAGAGCTGGTGGCGCGGATCAAAGCGGTGATGCGCCGTATTTCGCCGATGGCGGTGGAAGAGGTGATCGAAATGCAGGGTCTGAGCCTCGACCCTTCGTCGCATCGGGTGATGACCGGCGACAGTCCGCTGGACATGGGGCCGACGGAATTTAAATTATTGCACTTCTTTATGACCCATCCTGAGCGAGTGTACAGCCGCGAGCAGTTGCTGAACCACGTCTGGGGAACCAACGTCTATGTGGAAGACCGCACGGTGGACGTCCATATTCGCCGCCTGCGCAAAGCGCTGGAACACAGTGGCCATGATCGCATGGTGCAAACGGTTCGCGGCACGGGGTATCGTTTCTCCGCCCGTTTCTGAATTTTGACAGGAGTGTGACCCGTGCTGGAACGGCTGTCATGGAAAAGGCTGGCGCTGGAGCTCTTTTTAGCGTGTATTCCGGCCCTGATTCTGGGGGCGTTTGTGGGTCATCTGCCGTGGTTTTTACTGGCGGCAGTGACCGGTTTGCTGATCTGGCATTTCTGGAATTTGATGCGCCTGTCGTGGTGGTTGTGGGTGGATCGGAGCATGACTCCTCCGCCTGGACGCGGCAGCTGGGAGCCGCTGCTGTATGGTCTGCATCAGATGCAGATGCGTAATAAAAAGCGTCGACGCGAGCTGGGAAGCCTGATTAAACGCTTTCGCAGCGGGGCGGAATCGCTGCCGGATGCGGTTGTACTGACCACGGAAGAGGGGGCCATTTTCTGGTGTAATGGCCTGGCGCAGCAGATTTTAAACCTGCGCTGGCCGGACGACAGTGGCCAAAATATTCTCAACCTCCTGCGTTATCCCGAGTTCGCCAACTATCTGAAACAGCGTGATTTTTCTAAGCCACTCAACCTGGTGCTGAATAACGCTCGCCATCTGGAAATTCGCGTGATGCCTTACACCGATAAGCAGTGGCTGATGGTGGCGCGCGACGTGACGCAGATGCATCAGCTGGAAGGGGCGCGGCGGAACTTTTTCGCCAACGTCAGCCATGAACTGCGCACCCCGCTGACGGTGCTGCAGGGCTATCTGGAGATGATGCAGGAGCAGGTACTGGAGGGGGCGACGCGGGAAAAAGCCCTGCACACCATGCGAGAGCAAACTCAGCGTATGGAAGGGCTGGTGAAGCAGTTGCTGACGCTGTCGCGCATTGAAGCCGCGCCGGCGCTGGCGATGAATGACCGCATCGACGTGCCGATGATGCTGCGGGTGGTGGAGCGCGAGGCGCAAACTCTCAGCCAGGAGAAACAGACGCTGATCTTCACCGTTGACGAGCAGCTCAAGGTGCTGGGTAATGAGGAGCAACTGCGCAGCGCCATTTCCAATCTGGTCTATAACGCGGTGAACCACACCCCGCCGGGGACCGAAATTCGCGTCAGCTGGCAGCGGACCCCGCAGGGGGCGCTGTTCAGCGTCGAGGATAATGGGCCAGGCATTGCGCCAGAGCATATTCCCCGTTTGACCGAGCGTTTTTATCGGGTGGATAAAGCTCGCTCCCGGCAAACGGGGGGCAGCGGCCTGGGACTGGCGATCGTCAAACACGCGGTCAACCATCATGACAGCCGGCTGGAGATCGACAGCACGGTGGGCAAGGGAACCCGTTTTAGCTTCCTGCTCCCGGAACGATTAATTGCCAGAAACGACGCCTGATCGGCGTGCTGTCAGCTTATCTTGCCAATGACCAGCCCCGGCTGGTCATTTTCGTTGGCATCCCTTTTTTCCTCGCCTATTTAATGAACGCGTGCTGCTTTTTTGTTCGCATGATAAGCCACGGGTTTTCCATCAATATGGTAAATGATTCTGGTGTGGAACTGATAACCAGCATAATCATCTGCTTTTGCGATCGTGCCTTGCTTTAAAACGTTATAAGCGTTTAAATTGCGCCTGCGCAGTCGATGACAGACTGCTTTTGCGTGGTAATACCAAAAACAATTCTTTCCCACGCCGCTTCGGGAGCATATCTCGCTGAGTTTACCGGCAATGGCCGCTGTATCGTCCCTGAGAGGGGAGCGCGGTATTTTTCCATTTTTTACAACACCACATCCACAGGCAGTAATGAATTTATGACCCATCAGTTAAAATCTCGCGACATCATAGCGTTGGGCTTTATGACCTTCGCGTTGTTTGTTGGCGCAGGCAACATAATTTTCCCTCCGATGGTTGGCTTACAGGCGGGCGAGCACGTCTGGACAGCGGCGATCGGCTTCCTGATCACTGCGGTGGGTCTGCCGGTGCTGACGGTGGTGGCGCTGGCGAAAGTCGGCGGCGGCGTTGAAAGCCTGAGCACCCCAATTGGTAAAGTGGCGGGTATCCTGCTGGCGGTGGTGTGTTATCTCGCGGTGGGACCGCTGTTCGCGACCCCGCGCACCGCGACCGTCTCCTTTGAGGTCGGTATTGCGCCGCTGACCGGCGACGGCCCGCTGCCGCTGCTGATCTACAGCGTTATCTATTTCGCGCTGGTGATTCTGGTCTCCCTCTATCCGGGCAAACTGCTGGACACCGTGGGCAACTTCCTTGCGCCGCTGAAAATTATCGCCCTGATTGTGCTGGCGGTCGCGGCCATCATCTGGCCAGCGGGCCCGATCAGCGACGCGCTGGAAGCGTATCGTACGGCGCCATTCTCCAATGGCTTCGTCAACGGCTACCTGACCATGGATACCCTCGGCGCGATGGTGTTCGGGATCGTGATTGTCAATGCGGCACGCTCCCGCGGCGTCAGCGAAGCGCGTCTGTTGACCCGCTACACCGTCTGGGCTGGCCTGATGGCAGGCGTTGGCCTGACGCTGCTGTACCTGGCGTTGTTCCGTCTGGGTTCTGACAGCGCCACTCTCGTGGACCAGTCCGCCAACGGCGCGGCCATTCTGCACTCCTACGTGCAGCACACCTTCGGCGGGGCGGGCAGCTTCCTGCTGGCGGCGCTGATCTTCATCGCTTGTCTGGTGACGGCGGTGGGCCTGACCTGCGCCTGCGCCGAGTTCTTTGCCCAGTATCTGCCGTTCTCCTATCGCACGCTGGTCTTTATCCTTGGCCTGTTCTCGATGGCGGTCTCCAATCTGGGGCTGAGCCATCTGATTCAGGTGTCAATTCCGGTGCTGACCGCTATCTATCCGCCGTGTATCGCACTGGTTGTATTAAGCTTTACCCGCAGTTGGTGGCATAATTCGTCCCGCGTTATCGCGCCGGCCATGTTTATCAGTCTGATGTTTGGTATCATTGACGGGATTAAGTCATCGGCGTTTGCCGCGATTCTGCCGGCCTGGACCGCGCGTCTGCCGCTGGCGGAGCAGGGCCTGGCCTGGCTGATGCCCACCGCCGTGATGGTGTTCCTCGCGGTGATCTGGGATCGCGCAGCCGGACGTCAGGTGACTTCCAGCGCCCATTAACAGGCGTTAAGGAAAAGCGTTTAACCACGGGACTTCGGGTTCCGTGGTTTTTTATTTTTTGTGTTAAACGGCATTGAAAAACCACGATGGAAAGTAGTAACAAGCTTAAGCGCGGGCTAAGCACCCGGCATATCCGCTTTATGGCCCTGGGTTCCGCCATCGGCACCGGGCTTTTTTACGGCTCAGCCGACGCCATTAAAATGGCCGGACCCAGCGTGCTGTTGGCCTACATTATCGGTGGCGTCGCGGCATATATCATTATGCGGGCGCTCGGTGAGATGTCGGTGCATAACCCTGCCGCCAGCTCATTTTCCCGCTATGCCCAGGAAAACCTCGGCGGACTGGCGGGCTATATCACCGGCTGGACCTACTGCTTCGAAATCCTGATCGTCGCCATCGCCGACGTCACCGCCTTCGGTATCTACATGGGCGTCTGGTTCCCGACGGTGCCGCACTGGATCTGGGTGCTCAGCGTGGTACTGATCATCTGCGCCGTCAACCTGATGAGCGTCAAGGTGTTTGGTGAGCTGGAGTTCTGGTTCTCGTTCTTCAAAGTGGCCACCATTATCATCATGATCCTTGCCGGGTTCGGCATTATTATCTGGGGGATCGGCAACGGCGGCCAGCCGACCGGCATTCATAACCTGTGGAGCAACGGCGGCTTCTTCAGCAACGGTTGGCTGGGGATGGTGATGTCGCTGCAGATGGTGATGTTCGCCTACGGCGGCATCGAAATCATCGGTATTACCGCCGGTGAGGCGAAAGACCCGGAGAAATCCATTCCGCGCGCGATCAACTCGGTGCCGATGCGTATTCTGGTGTTCTACGTCGGCACACTGTTCGTCATTATGTCCATCTATCCGTGGAATCAGGTGGGAACCGACGGCAGCCCCTTTGTCCTGACCTTCCAGCATCTGGGCATTACCTTCGCGGCCAGTATTCTTAACTTCGTGGTCCTGACAGCCTCCCTGTCGGCGATTAACTCCGACGTGTTCGGCGTGGGCCGTATGCTGCACGGTATGGCTGAGCAGGGCAGCGCGCCGAAGGTGTTCGCTAAAACGTCGCGCCGCGGTATTCCGTGGGTGACGGTGATGGTGATGACTATTGCGCTATTGTTTGCGGTGTATCTCAATTACATCATGCCGGAAAACGTCTTCCTGGTGATCGCCTCCCTGGCCACCTTCGCCACGGTGTGGGTGTGGATTATGATCCTGTTGTCACAGATTGCCTTCCGCCGCCGTCTGTCGCCCGAAGAGGTCAAGGCGCTGAAATTCAAAGTGCCCGGCGGAGTGGTGACCACGGTAGTCGGCCTGGTGTTCCTGGCCTTTATTATCGCCCTGATCGGCTATCATCCGGATACCCGTATCTCGCTGTATGTCGGTATGGCGTGGATCGGCCTGCTGCTGCTGGGCTGGGTCTTTAAGACCCGTCGCGATCGCCGCCTGGCGCAGGCACAGTAAATGCACCGCCCCGGTCAGCATCACGCGACCGGGGCGGCTTGCAGTCCCGCGTCCTCCCCCGTTATCCTCCCCCAAAAAATCCTGTGATGATGAGTTCTGCGCCTGACGGCTATGGCAAGGTGTGCCCATTCTGCACAATGAGGATTCACGATGTTGAAGGCATGGCACCTTCCGGTTGCACCCTTTATCAAGGTGCAACAGGACCGACTGTTTATTACCCTGTGGTTAAGCGGTGAGTCGCTGCCGCAGCGGATCACGCTGCGCGCGGAAGAGGATAACGAAGAGCTGTCGCTGCCGATGCAGCGGCTCCGTCAGGCGCCGCAGCCAGGCGTGGTGGCATGGCGCGGTGAAATCTCTCTCGCCAGCGGCCAGCCGCGCCGCCGCTACAGCTTTAAGCTGCTGTGGGCCGACCATCAGCGCTGGTTTACGCCACAAGGTTTCACCCGTTTCCCGCCGGCCAGGCTGGAACAGTTTGCCATTGACCTGCCGGACGCCGGCCCGCAGTGGGTGGCCGATCAGGTGTTCTATCAGATTTTCCCCGATCGCTTTGCCCGCAGCGCCGCGCGTGACGCCGACCAGGATGCGGTCTATTACCATCACGCGGCGGGACGGGAGATTGTGCGCAAGGCATGGGACGAACCGCTAACCGGTGAGGCGGGCGGGTCGACGTTCTACGGCGGCGATCTCGACGGCATCAGCGAAAAACTTCCCTACCTGAAGCAACTCGGCGTCACCGCCCTCTATCTGAACCCGGTTTTCGCCGCCCCCAGCGTGCATAAATACGATACCGAGGATTATCGGCGCGTCGATCCGCAGTTTGGCGGCGACGCGGCGCTGCTCCGGCTGCGCCATAATACGCAGCGGGCGGGGATGCGTATGATCCTCGACGGGGTGTTCAACCATACCGGCGATTCCCATCCCTGGTTCGACCGACACCAGCAGGGCAGCGGCGGCGCCGGCCATTACCCGGATTCTCCGTGGCGCGACTGGTTTACCTTCTCAGAGGAGGGGCAGGCGCACAACTGGCTGGGCTATGCCAGTCTGCCGAAGCTCGACTATCGCTCGACCAGCCTGGTCAACGAGATCTATGCCGGCGAGGACAGTATCGTACGCCACTGGCTGAAAGCGCCGTGGAGCATGGACGGCTGGCGTCTGGATGTGGTGCATATGCTGGGCGAAGGCGGCGGGGCGCGGAATAACCTGCAGCATATCGCCGGCATCACTCAGGCGGCAAAACAAACGCAGCCGGAAGCCTTTGTCTTTGGCGAACATTTTGGCGATGCGCGACAATGGCTGCAGGCGGATGCCGAAGATGCGGCGATGAACTATCGCGGCTTTACCTTCCCGATCTGGGGATTCCTCGCCAATACCGATATCTCTTACGATCCGCAGAAGATAGACGCCCAGACCTGCATGGCGTGGATGGATAATTATCGCGCCGGGCTGTCGCATCAGCAGCAGCTGAGGATGTTCAACCAGCTCGACAGCCATGATACGGCGCGCTTTAAATCTCTCCTTGGTAAAGACGTAGCGCGCCTGCCGCTGGCGGTGGTGTGGCTGTTTAGCTGGCCGGGCGTACCGTGCATCTACTACGGCGACGAGGTGGGCGTGGATGGCAACAACGATCCGTTCTGCCGCAAACCGTTCCCGTGGGATCCGGCGCTGCAGGATACCCAGTTGCTGGCGCTGTATCAGCGGATGGCGAAACTGCGTAAGGCCCAGCAGGCGCTGCGCTACGGCGGCTGTCAGGTGATTTACGCCGAGGATAACGTGGTGGTGTTTGTCCGGGTCTACAAACAGCAGCGCGTGCTGGTGGCGATTAACCGCGGGGAAGCTTGCGAGGTGGTTATCGAGGATTCGCCGCTGCTGAACGTGGCCGGGTGGACGCTGCTGGAAGGCGCCGGCGCCTTTCAGGACGGGGTGCTGACCCTCCCGGCCATCTCCGCCAGCGTCTGGTCCGGCCGTTAACGGTAGAGCTGGCTCAGCAGGTCGCCGCGGAGGAGCGCCTCCCGCCACCAGCGCTGAGCCAGCCCGTCATTCCCGCTGCGCCAGGCCATGTAGGTGATATCTTTTTCCCGCCAGCAGGCGACGCTTTTCTCCACCAGACTGCCTTTTTCCAGCCATGGGCGAGCGATATGGCGCGGCAGAAAGCCGCAGCCCAACCCGGCGCACAGCAGTTCGACTTTACTGGCGAAATCATCGACGCCGATTTGCGGCTGCTCGTCGAGGAGATTGCTGTTTAGCGGATGGCAATAACGGGCGCTGTCGCGGATCACGATGGCCCGATGTTGGCTGAGCTGTTTATTGGTCAGTGGCTCCTTCGCCTGAGCCAGCGGGTGGGCGGGGGCAACCACGAAAATATTATCCAGTGCGCCGAGGGTTTGCCATGACCACTCTGCAGAGGTCGGGGGCTCATTGATGGCGCCGAGGATAATATCCGCGCCATGGTGGGTCAGCTCTTCCCACGAACCGGCGAGGGTGTGATGACTGAAGTTCAGGCGCGTCTGCGGATTTTGCGCATAAAACTCGGCGATCAGCGGCAGCAGGGCAGAAAAGGGAAACGAAGCATCGAGAGCGATCGCCAGCTCTCGCTCCCAGCCCGCGCTCAGCTGCTGCGCCTGCTTTTCCAGATCTCTGGCGGCGCTCAACAGCTGCCGTCCCTTCTCCAGCATCAGCCGGCCGGTATCGGTAAACTTCGCCCGGTGGCCAGAGCGATCCAACAGCACAATATCCAGATCGCTCTCCAGCTTCTGGATCATATAGCTCAGGGCGGCGGGGGTTTTATACAGCGACTCCGCGGCGGTGGCGAAGGACCCGTGTCTGTCCAGGGCATCAAGGATCATAAGTACATCAAAATTCACACGCATGGGGGAGCTATCCATTAATTTATTTTCCCTTGTTGTACCTAAGCACAATAATCAATGCCAGTGAATAAATCAGAACAGTTTGGCGTAAAAATTTGATTAATGCGGATGCGAGCAAATCCTTGCTACGGGCAAAAAAATAAACCACAAAAAAACTTTAATAACTTGTTAGAAATAACTGGCTATACTCACCATGCTTTATCAGTCAGGATCCACACGACGCATTAACCATCATGTCATCTTTTTAACTAATTGATTAAGAAGGTATTTAATGTCTATTCGTGAACTGCTCGATCCCACTAATTCCGCACTTATCTTTATTGACCACCAGCCGCAGATGTCATTTGGCGTGGCGAATATCGATCGCCAGACCCTGAAAAATAACACCGTGGCGCTGGCGAAAGCGGGCAAAATTTTTAATGTGCCGGTGATTTATACCTCCGTAGAGACCAAAAGCTTCAGCGGTTATATCTGGCCGGAATTATTGGCCGTGCATCCTGACGTCAAGCCGATTGAACGTACCTCAATGAACTCCTGGGAAGACGACGCGTTTGTGGCGGCGGTGAAAGCGACCGGCCGTAAAAAGCTGGTGATTTCCGCCCTGTGGACCGAAGTCTGCCTGACCTTCCCGGCGTTGATGGCGCTGGAGGCGGGCTACGAGGTCTATGTGGTGACGGATACCTCCGGCGGCACCTCTGTCGACGCCCATGAGCGGTCTATTGATCGGATGGTGCAGGCGGGGGCGGTGCCGGTGACCTGGCAACAGGTGCTGCTGGAGTACCAGCGCGACTGGTCGCGCAAAGCGACCTACGATGCGGTGATGGACCTCGTACGCGAACACAGCGGCGCCTACGGGATGGGCGTGGATTACGCTTATACCATGGTGCATGGCGCGCCGGAGCGTAAAGCGTAAATCACTTCATCCTTCAGGCTGCCTGATCTTCGGCTGCGTTTACCCGTCCCCGGTCGCTGACTTATCTCCGCTCAGGGGGACGTGCCGGCTTGCCGCCTCGACGTAGCATGAATGATGTTGTGTATGGTCATCTGTGGCTAATGGCGGGAACAATCCCGCCATTCCCCTGAAGCAAGGAACTCTCTATGGCGCAGCAAAAATCGGTGACCCTGGTCATCAGCCATCTGCTCGATCCGCAACACGGCCAGCGCTACGAGGAGTGGCTCGGTAAAATTATGCCCATTGCGGCCGAGTTTCCCGGCCATCTCGGCGCGAATGTGATCCGGCCCGCCGCGGGGCAGAATCTGTGGAGCGTCATAATCCGCTTCGATACCCTGGAGCACCTCTACGCCTGGACGCAGTCGGAAACCCGTCGGCAGCTGGTGGCAGAGATTGCGCCGCTGCTGACGGAAGGCGATCGGACGGAGGTGCGGACCGAGCCGGCCTTCTGGTTTACCCCGCCGACGGCGAACGTGCGCCAGCCGCGGCGCTGGAAACAGTTTCTGATCACCCTGCTGGTGATTTTTCCCAGCACCAACCTGGTGCCTGCGGTCACCGGTATGCTGTTGCCGTCGCTCAAAGGGAGCCTGCTGCTGCACCTGATCAATGATGCCTGCGTGGTTGCGCTGGTGGTCTGGTTCTGGATGCCCATCGTGACCCGCCTGTTTGCTGGCTGGTTAAAGAAAAACTGAGTCAGCCTCCTCAAGGAGTGCGTTATGTCGCAAACTGCCACACTGATTCTGACCCACGGTCAGATTCATACCCTCGATCGCGCGAATCCCCTGGCGGAAGCCGTGGCCATCGCCGACGGAAAAATTGTTGCTACCGGAAGCCACGATCGGATCATGAGCTTTGCCGCCGAGGGGACGCAAATCGTCGATCTCAAAGGGCATACGGTGATCCCGGGCCTCAACGATTCTCACCTGCACCTGATCCGCGGCGGGTTGAACTACAACCTTGAGCTCCGCTGGGAGGGCGTTCCCTCGCTGGCCGATGCCCTGCGAATGCTTAAGGATCAGGCGGATCGCACACCCTCTCCGCAGTGGGTGCGGGTGGTCGGCGGCTGGAGCGAATTTCAGTTCGCTGAGCGGCGGATGCCGACCCTGGAAGAGCTGAACGACGCGGCGCCCGATACGCCGGTGTTTGTGCTGCATCTCTACGATCGCGCGCTGCTGAACCGCGCGGCGCTGAAAGCCGTGGGGTATACCAAAGAGACGCCGGATCCGGTGGGCGGAGAGATCGTCCGCGATAGCCGCGGCAACCCGACCGGGATGCTGATCGCCAAACCGAACGCCATGATCCTTTACGCCACGCTGGCCAAAGGGCCGAAGCTGCCGCTGGATCTGCAGGTGAACTCTACCCGCCAGTTTATGCGCGAGCTGAACCGACTGGGGCTGACCAGCGCCATCGACGTCGGGGGCGGCTTCCAGAACTATCCGGAAGATTACGAAATTATCGAACAGCTGCACGCGAAAGATCAGATGACTGTGCGCATCGCCTACAACCTGTTTACCCAGCGGCCGAAGCAGGAGCTGGAGGATTTCGAACGCTGGACCGATATGCTGAAGCCGGGGCAGGGGACCGACTTCTATCGCGCCAACGGCGCCGGCGAGATGCTGGTGTTCTCGGCGGCGGATTTTGAAGATTTCCTGCAGCCGCGGCCGGATCTGCCGCAAGGCATGGAGGATGAGCTGGAGCGGGTGGTGCGCCATCTGGTGGAGCATCGCTGGCCGTTCCGCCTGCATGCCACCTACGACGAGTCTATCAGCCGAATGCTGGACGTGTTTGAGAAGGTGAACCGCGATATCCCGTTTAATGGCCTGCACTGGTTCTTCGATCATGCCGAGACCATTACCGAGCGTAACATTGAGCGGGTGAAGGCGCTGGGGGGCGGTATTGCGGTGCAGCATCGGATGGCCTTCCAGGGCGAATATTTTGTCGATCGCTACGGTAAAGAGGCGGTGAAACATACCCCGCCGGTAGCGAAAATGCTGGAACTGGACGTGCCGGTGGGGCTGGGTACCGATGCCACCCGCGTCGCCAGCTATAACCCGTGGACTGCGCTGTACTGGCTGGTCTCCGGGCGCACCGTTGGCGGGATGGCGATGTATGACGACGACAACCGCCTGCCGCGCGATGTCGCGCTGGAGCTGTGGACGGCGGGCAGCGCCTGGTTCTCCAGCGAGCAGGGCAAGAAAGGCCGTCTGGCCGCCGGTCAGCTTGCCGATCTGGTGGTGCTGTCGAAAGACTACTTCGGCGTCGCGGAGGAGGAGATCAAAGGCATTGAGTCCGTGTTAACGGTGGTTGATGGCAAAGTGGTGTACGCTGCCGGTCACTTTTCGCCGCTGGCGCCGCCGCCCATTCCGGTGCTACCGGAGTGGTCACCGGTGGTGAAGGTCCCGGGCCATTACCGTTCCGCTCCGCCGGCGGCGGCTAAAATCGGCGCCATGGTGCAGATGCACCAGTGCTGCGGCAGCTGCGGCGTTCACGGCCACCAACATGATATTGCGCGCAGGTCGTCGATTCCGGTCTCCGATGAGCAAGCTTTCTGGGGCGTGCTGGGCTGCTCCTGCTTTGCCTTCTGATACCTTGACGCCTCCGCCCCGGCAGCTTCGGGGCGGAGGTTTCAGCCGCAGGCCCGGCGTCAATAGCGCTGCTGTGAGCCAAAAAGCGCCATGCGGCGGGCAATCATCTCACGTACCGGCTGCAGTCCCTGGGTGATGACTTTCCGCGGATCGTTCACATCGTGCCCGGTATCGGCGGCAAAGATCGCTTTCACCTGCTGGCACCAGGCGTACATGTTTTCGGTATTGACGTTAATCTTGGCGGTGCCGCAGGCAATCGCCCGGCGCATATCCTCATCGGCAATACCGGTGCCGCCATGCAGCACCAGCGGGACCTTCACGCGCTCGGCAATGGCTTTCATCTCAGTAAATCCCAGCCGGGCTTTACCTTTATACAGACCATGGGTGGAACCCAGCGCGGCAGCGAGGCAATCCACCTGCGTTTCTGTCACCAGGGTGTAGCACTCTTCAGGATCGGCGTAAATGACCTCGGAGTTAACGATACCATCTTCACTGCCGGCGATGGTCCCCAGTTCGGCTTCCACGGAGATGCCCTTGCTGTGCGCCAGCGCCACCAGGTGGCGGGTGATGGTCAGGTTTTCGCTGAACGGCAGATGTGAACCATCAAACATAATGGAACTGAAGCCGGCAGCGATCGCGGCTTCGCAGGCCTCCTGGGTAGTGCCGTGATCCAGATGCAGAGCCACCGGAATATCAATATGTAAATAATCTATGGCATTAACCACAATATCATGAATACATTTTAACCCGAGCATATGCTTAACCGTGCCGCCGGACACGCCCAGAATAACCGGTGAGCGGCACTGCTGGGCAGTGCTTAATACAGCGCCGACCCATTCCAGATTATTAATGTTGAACTGACCGACGGCGTAACCGTTCTTTAGGGCATGCTGAAGCATGTCCTTCATCGACACTAACATAGTCACCTCTTGATATGTATTAAACGCAGTTATTCTTCAAAATATTGCTTTAAGTTTCTCTCGTAGCTATTTAACGAGTGATGGACGACCGCCAGATCCGGCATCGATTCCCGTACCCCTTTTTTCTCAATAGAAATAGCGGCAGTCAGGCTGGCAAATAAAATAATATTATCAATATGCCACGAATAATGGACGCCATAGGTAAAGGCGCCGTGAAAAACATCCCCGGCGCCGGTGGTATCAACGGCATTGCACAGCCAGGACGGGACGATCTGCAACATACCGCTCTTTAAGAAGGCGCAGCCTTTTTCGCCAAGGGTAATAAACGCCTCACCGCGGCAAATTTTATTCAGCTCAATCAGGGCCGCTTTAATGTCTGCTTCGGTGTTCAGTGAACGATAGCTCATATAATCGCGGGCAAAATGTTCGCTTACGACAAAATAGTCCGTCCAGGCCGCCAGTTTAATATTGCTGGCACGCAGTGACCCGCCGTCCATCACGACTTTGGCGTGAGGCAGTTTCTTGATTAAATATTCACTGATTTCTGCCTCATGGCCGTCAATTAAAATGGTGACCGGCTCCTCGCTGGCAATCAGCCGCTCGGCGAGGTCGTCCAGTTTGAGCTTTTGATCGTAGGTCAGGGAAGGTGGCGTTTGCATCTTGCGGGTAATAATCGTCCGCGAACCCGTTAAGCGATTGACCAGCACCGAGGCCAGCGGAGTGATCATGTCATCGGAAAAAACCACCTGGCTGGTATCCACGCCCGCTTCGGCAAACTCATCGATAATGCGCTGACCGTAAAGGTCCTGATGCAGATGACCAATGTAATAGACTTCCTCACCCCATAATCCCAGCAGCCATGCCGCATTGGCCGCTGGGCCGCCGCCGCTTTCTATAAAATCATGACAAAAGTTTTTGGTATTCTCCTGAGGCCATTCATTGAGAAAGAAAAACTGATCGAAACAAGCAAATCCAATGGACAAAATAGCCATAACCACTCCTGATTATTGGTCAGCGGCGGGAAGCGTGACCTCCCCGCCGGGAAAAATGACGTCGCTTATTCATTTTTCTGCTTCGCCGTGAGCTCCTCATAGCTGAGCGTATCGCCAACCACCCGTACGTGACGGAAACAGAAAGGCGCCAGCAGCGCGACGAGCAGCACCAGACAAATCAGGTAGATAGTGACCTGGCCAAACTGGCTGAAGGCGTTACCGATAATGATGCCCCATACCGCGAAGTCGAAATCGGCGAAGGTGCTGTTTTCAAACCCGAGGTTGCCGAGCGCCGGCAGCAGCATCGCCGGCAGGAAGGCGAGGAAGATCCCCCCGATAAAGGAGGCGATGATACATCCGCGCTTGCCGCCCAGCTTGTCGGCGAAGACGCCGGACGTGCCGCCGCAGAAGAAGTGCGGCACCATGCCGGGAATAATCAGCGCCATGCCCAGCCCGCCGAGCAAGAGCATCCCGACCAGCCCGCCCACGAAGGAGCTGATGAATCCCACCACCACGGCGGTGGGGCTAAAGGTGAAGAATACCGCGCAGTCAACGGCCGGGATGGAGTCCGGGATCAGCTTCTGGCTGATGCCCTGGAATGCCGGCACCAGATCGCCGAGGATCAGCCGCACACCGTTGTACACAATGGCCACGCCAACGGCGAACTGCAGGCCGGTCAGCACCGAGAAGATCAGCATGTTTTGGTCGGTGATGGTGCTCAGGTATGCCGACCCGGCGACAGCGCTGCAGACAAAGTAGATAACAAACATCACGATACCGGTGGTGACGGTGGTATCGCGCAGAAAGCCCCACTTTTCTGAAATTTCGGTATCCGCGAAGGAATTTGCCGGATTGCCGGTCCGGCTGGCGATCCATGCCGAGAGGTAGTAGCCGAGGGAGCCGAAATGACCCATGGCGATCCCACCGTCTTCCGTGACCTGCCTGGTGTAACGCTGACCAATCGCGGGGGAGATGGCCGACCATGACCCCAGCAGGAATCCGCCGATCAGGATCAACATCCAGCCATGGAACTCCGCCGCCTGCAGGACAGCGGAAAACAGGCAGGCGAGGAAGAACGAGTGATGGCCGGTCAGAAAGATATATTTATACTTGGTACAGCGGGCGATAATCAGGTTGAAAATAAAGCCTAACAGCAAAATACTCATGGTTTCCACGCCCAGCATCTTCTGGGCGACGGAGACAATGGCTTCATTGTTTGGAATAACGCCGCGGATATTAAACCCGGCCTCGATAATACCGCCCAGCGGGTTGAGATTGGCAACGATAACGCCTGCGCCAGCGCTCAACATTAAATAGCCTAGAATCGGTTTTAATGTGCCGGTAAGGAGTTTGTTACCGGGGGAGCGCAGCGCCACTAAACCGACAAAAGCAATCAGCCCCATTAAAAAAGCAGGTTGACTGAATATTTCCGCTAAGAAACTAAGAATAGCCTGCATGGTCGTTCCCTCTATGTTAATTAAGAGTGATTCGCCGCAATTTTGGTCAGCGCGTCGGTAATATCCTCGGCGATTTTCGCTTTATGGACATAGCTGCGAATGATGGCGACATGACAGTGGGCTGGAAATTGATTTGCCAGTTCTTTGATCGTGACGTAAAGGTCGGCTTTTTCGCCGACGGCGTTAGCAAAATCGACCGAGGCGACGTCCGCTTTGATACCTAATTCTTCACAGATCTTTTTGACATTATTCGCAGCCATCAATGAACTGCCAATACCGTTACCACAAACTGTTCTGATAACTAACATAATGACTACTCCATTTGTTTTTGGATGAAATGTAAGACTGAATTCACGTCATTTTCCTGCTGAAGGAAGGTCACAATATCTGACTCGATCAGCGAGGCTATCAGTTGGATCATTTTGATATGACTGTCAGCGTCCGCGCCGGCGATAGCGATGATCACGGTAACCGGATCGAACTCATCGTGGCCGAAGGAGATTGGCGTGGCGGTGGTGACAAGCGAAAATCCGGTTTGCAATGCCCCTTTTTCCGGCCGGGCGTGCGGCATGGCAATCCCGTCGTCTATGACGATAGCGGCGCCGAAATCTTCATATACCGTCAGCATCTCGTTGACATATTCGGCGCTGCAAATCTGACGCCTGGCGAGTAATGAACCCGCCAGTTCGATGGCCTCTTCCGCACGGGAAATATTCTGCTTAAGGGCGATTAACGACGGGTCAAAAATAATTTCCATCCTCAGCTCCTGAACGTATTCCTGTTCCTGAGTAAAATCATGACTAAATACATTGATGAAAATGATGGATGAGATCACATCCGGGGTTTTAAATATTGATGGGGATCACATCGACGGCAAAGTACCGGCAGAAAACGATATAAATAATTTATGTATTTTTCAGTGGGTTATGAAGGCTTTGTATTTTGACGCTGAAATTTGACAGAGAAAAAGTGAGAGGTAGGGCGAATTTTTTCGGCAGAAGTGTATCTCTGGTCACAAATATCGGCGGGTCATTTTCTTAAATTTTGACACTGCTAACAAAAAAGGCCCGCCTGAGCGAGCCTTTTATTAAAACGCCTGCCGATTACAGGCTGGAGACGTTTTCGGTCAGGTATTTTGCTACGCCTTCCGGAGAAGCAGCCATACCTTCTTTTCCTTTTTCCCACTGCGCCGGGCAGACTTCGCCGTGCTCTTCGTGGAACTGCAGGGCGTCTACCATACGCAGCATTTCGTCGATGTTACGGCCCAGCGGCAGGTCGTTAACCACCTGGTGGCGTACCACGCCGTTAGCGTCGATCAGGAAAGAGCCGCGCAGCGCTACGCCTTCGTCCGGATGCTCGATACCGTAAGCTTTCTGGATTTCACGTTTGATGTCAGCAACCATCGCGTATTTAACCGGGCCGATACCGCCCTGGTCTACTGGGGTGTTACGCCATGCGTTGTGAACGAACTCGGAGTCGAAGGAAACGCCAACCACTTCCACGCCGCGTTTCTGGAATTCTTCGTAACGTTTGTCGAACGCGATCAGCTCAGACGGGCACACGAAGGTGAAGTCCATCGGCCAGAAGAACAGAACGGTAGGTTTACCGTTGGTGTGCTGTTTGAAATTGAATTTCTCAACGATCTCACCATTACCCAGCACAGCGGCTGCAGTAAAATCCGGCGCTTGACGAGTGACCAGAACCATTTGATTCTCCTGTAATTACTAAGGTTATTTGGAACGCAACGCGGGCAAGTATAGAGCCTGGCCGTTAATAACACAAAGAGGCGCTGACAATCGTTCAGCCAGCTTTTACCTATCAATCACGTGGCTATTACAGCTGTTTGTTTTCTGCCAGGCGCATCATTTGCGGATAAAAGCGCCAGAACTGCCCCTCCAGCTGGTCGTAGTGGGTATCCAGATCCTGCCAGGAATCGCGTAGGGCGTCGAGACGCGGACGGCGGCTGGCCATGCCGTTAAGCACGCGCTGAATAAAATCCATCTCCTGATAGCGCTCCAGCCAGCGCTCCGACCACAGGTACTGATTCAGATTGACGAAGCGTGGCGGCGAGTCGGGCAGGATGGGGACGATCTGCTGCTCGGCGTAGCGCACGAACTCGTCCAGCGGCAGGTCAGGGGAGAGCTGCGCCCAGTGCTGCGACAGGAAATGATCCCACATGACATCGAGGGTGATGGGGGCGACGCGACGGGTCTGCGGGCGAAACCACTCCCGCGCCTCTTTGACTTCCGCCAGGTTGTCAGTCATCACGTCAATCCGGCGATGCATATAGATGCCGTCGATGATCTCCGCCGGATAGTCGCCCTGCGGGTTGCCGCGCACAAAATCGGCCATCAGGTTGCCGGGCAGCGAGCTGTCGGCGAGATGGGCGAGGTGCAGGTGGGCGAGAAAATTCATAAAACGACATCCTTTAAATACGAGCGGGCAGGTGGAATCACCGATGTTGCGCTGAACGGCGCCTCGGTGTCCGCATGGCATGCTGCCTGGCTGCGCGCGGCACCTTTGCCACCGGTAAGGCATTCGGTTGCCGCATGGCGGCATTCGGAATGATTTGGAATATAGATTATGTCATTCATCCGGAGGGGTAAAGGTTGCAGGCGGAACGCCCCGGCACTAGACTACCCGCCTCTTTATTCAGTCTGAGTTACCGTCATGCGCGTTACCGATTTTGCTTTTGAACTACCCGAATCTCTGATCGCCCACTATCCGATGCCTGAGCGCAGCAGCTGCCGCCTGCTCTCCCTGGACGGGCCGACGGGCGCGCTGACGCATGGCACCTTCACCGACATCCTCGATAAGCTCAATCCCGGCGATCTGCTGGTGTTTAACAACACCCGGGTGATCCCGGCGCGTCTGTTCGGCCGTAAGGCCAGCGGCGGCAAGATTGAAGTGCTGGTGGAGCGGATGCTGGATGATAAGCGCATACTGGCCCATATTCGCGCCTCAAAAGCGCCGAAGCCGGGCGCCGAGCTGCTGCTGGGCGATGACGAGAGCATTAAGGCCACGATGCTGGCGCGTCATGGCGCGCTGTTTGAAGTGGAATTTAACGACGAGCGTCCGGTGCTGGAGATCCTCAACGGGATCGGCCATATGCCGCTGCCGCCCTACATTGACCGCCCGGACGAAGACGCTGATCGCGAACTCTATCAAACCGTCTACGGCACCAGGCCGGGCGCGGTAGCCGCCCCGACCGCCGGTCTGCACTTCGACGAACCGCTGCTGGACAAACTGCGCGCTAAAGGCGTTGAGATGGCGTTTGTCACCCTGCACGTGGGGGCGGGGACTTTCCAGCCGGTGCGCGTCGACAGCATTGAAGAGCACACCATGCACTCTGAATATGCGGAAGTGCCACAGGAGGTGGTCGATGCGGTGCTGGCGGCGAAAGCGCGCGGCAACCGCGTGATTGCGGTAGGCACCACCTCGGTACGCTCGCTGGAGAGCGCGGCGCAGGCGGCGAAAGACGCCCTGATCGCGCCGTTCTTCGACGATACGCAGATTTTCATCTACCCGGGTTATCAGTACCAGGTGATCGATGCGCTGGTAACCAACTTCCATCTCCCTGAATCCACACTGATTATGCTGGTGTCGGCGTTTGCGGGTTATCAGCACACCATGAACGCCTATAAGGTGGCGGTGGAGCAGAAATATCGCTTTTTTAGCTACGGGGATGCGATGTTTATCACGTACAATCCGCAGGCTATTTCTGAGCGTCCCTGACAAGGCCGGCCCGCCGGCGTTTTGGACGCCATGACGCATTTTTTAGCCACGGAATCATTCCGTGGCGAGTATGAAAACGTCGGACTGTTTTTCTGACGCAGGAGCAAGCATGAAATTTGAACTGGATACCACCGACGGTCGCGCCCGCCGCGGTCGCCTGGTGTTTGAGCGCGGCGTGGTGGAAACACCGGCCTTTATGCCCGTTGGCACCTACGGCACCGTCAAAGGGATGACGCCGGAAGAAGTGGAAGCCACCGGCGCGCAGATTATTCTCGGCAACACCTTCCACCTGTGGCTGCGCCCGGGTCAGGAGATCATGAAGCTGCATGGCGATCTGCACGATTTTATGCAGTGGAAAGGACCGATCCTTACCGACTCCGGCGGCTTCCAGGTGTTCAGCCTTGGCGATATCCGTAAGATCACCGAGCAGGGCGTCCATTTCCGCAACCCGATCAACGGCGATCCTATTTTCCTCGATCCGGAAAAATCGATGGAGATTCAATACGATCTCGGTTCCGACATCGTGATGATCTTCGACGAATGTACGCCGTACCCGGCAGACTGGGATTACGCCAAGCGCTCGATGGAAATGTCTCTGCGCTGGGCCAAGCGCAGCCGCGACCGTTTCGATAGCCTTGGCAATAAAAATGCGCTGTTCGGCATCATTCAGGGCAGCGTTTACGAAGATTTACGTGATATCTCGGTGAAAGGTCTGGTAGAGATTGGCTTTGATGGCTACGCTGTCGGCGGTTTGGCGGTCGGTGAGCCGAAGGAAGACATGCACCGTATTCTGGAGCACGTCTGCCCGCAGATCCCGGCCGATAAACCACGATACCTGATGGGCGTCGGGAAGCCGGAAGATCTGGTGGAAGGGGTACGTCGCGGTATCGATATGTTCGACTGCGTCATGCCGACGCGCAACGCGCGTAACGGCCACCTGTTCGTCACCGACGGCGTGGTGAAAATCCGCAACGCGAAGCACAAAAGCGATACCGCACCGCTGGACGCCGAGTGTGATTGCTATACATGTCGCAATTATTCACGCGCTTACTTGCATCACCTCGACCGTTGCAACGAAATATTGGGCGCGCGTCTCAATACCATTCATAACCTGCGCTACTATCAGCGTTTAATGGCTGGTTTACGCAAGGCTATCGAAGAGGGTAAATTAGAGAGCTTCGTGACCGATTTTTACCAACGTCAGGGGCGCACCGTGCCTCCTTTGAACGTTGATTAATTTTAATAATGAGGGAATTTCAATGAGCTTTTTTATTTCTGATGCGGTAGCGGCAACGGGTGCACCGGCGCAGGGCAGCCCGATGTCTCTGATTCTGATGCTGGTGGTGTTCGGTCTGATTTTTTACTTCATGATCCTGCGTCCACAGCAGAAGCGCACCAAGGAACACAAGAACCTGATGAACTCCATCGCCAAAGGTGATGAAGTGCTGACCAACGGCGGTCTGGTCGGTCGCGTGACCAAAGTAGCGGAAACTGGCTACATTGCTATCGCGCTGAACGATACCACTGAAGTGGTTATCAAACGTGACTTCGTTGCTGCCGTTCTGCCGAAAGGCACCATGAAGGCGCTGTAATCTAACTTTTCCCAAAGGGAACTGCCGTGTTAAACCGTTATCCTTTGTGGAAGTACGTCATGCTGGTCGTCGTCATTGTCGTCGGCCTGATCTATGCGCTTCCCAACCTGTATGGTGAGGATCCGGCTGTTCAAATCACTGGCGCGCGCGGCGTCGCCGCCAGTGAGCAAACGCTGATCCAGGTCCAGAAAACTTTACAAGAAGAAAAAATAACCGCGAAGTCTGTGGCACTGGAAGAGGGCGCTATTCTTGCGCGCTTCGACACCACTGATACCCAGCTGCGTGCGCGTGAAGCGCTGCTTACCGTGCTGGGTGACAAATACGTCGTGGCGCTAAACCTTGCTCCGGCAACCCCACGCTGGCTGGCGGCACTCTATGCCGAGCCAATGAAGCTGGGTCTTGATCTGCGCGGCGGCGTGCACTTCCTGATGGAAGTCGACATGGACACCGCGTTAGGCAAACTGCAGGAACAGAACATCGACAGCCTGCGCAGCGAACTGCGTGACAAAGGCATTCCTTACGCGACCGTGCGCAAGGAAGACAACTATGGTCTGAGCATCGTCTTCCGCGACAGCGCGGCGCGCGACCAGGCTATCTCTTATCTCAGCCCTCGCCATCGCGATCTGGTTATTTCCTCTCAGGGTGACAACAGCCTGAAAGCGGTGATGACCGATGAGCGCCTGAAAGAAGCCCGTGAGTACGCGGTTCAGCAGAACATTAACATTCTGCGTAACCGTGTGAACCAGCTGGGCGTCGCCGAACCGCTGGTTCAGCGTCAGGGTGCTGACCGCATCGTGGTTGAGCTGCCGGGTATCCAGGATACCGCGCGGGCGAAAGAGATCCTTGGCGCAACCGCGACCCTCGAGTTCCGTCTGGTCAATACCAACGTGGACCAGTCCGCCGCTGCCTCTGGCCGCGTGCCGGGCGACTCGGAAGTGAAAGAGACGCGTGAAGGCCAGCCGGTGGTGCTGTACAAGCGAGTGATCCTGACCGGTGACCATATCACCGACTCGACCTCCAGCATGGATGAGTACAACCAGCCGCAGGTCAACATCTCGCTGGACAGCGCGGGCGGTAATATCATGTCTAACTTCACCAAGGACAATATCGGTAAGCCGATGGCGACCCTGTTCGTGGAGTATAAAGACAGCGGTAAGAAAGACGCTAACGGTCGCGCTATCCTGGCGAAAGAGGAAGAGGTGATTAACATCGCCAACATCCAGTCGCGTCTGGGTAACAGCTTCCGTATCACCGGTATCAGCAACCCGAACGAAGCACGCCAGCTGTCGCTGCTGCTGCGTGCCGGTGCGCTGATTGCCCCGATTCAGATCGTCGAAGAGCGGACTATCGGCCCAACCCTTGGTATGCAGAACATCAAGCAGGGTCTGGAAGCCTGTCTGGCCGGCCTGGTGGTCTCTATCCTGTTCATGATCCTCTTCTATAAGAAGTTCGGTCTGATTGCGACCTCGGCGCTGATTGCCAACCTGGTGCTGATTGTCGGCATTATGTCCCTGATCCCGGGGGCGACGCTGACCATGCCGGGCATCGCGGGTATCGTGTTAACCCTTGCGGTGGCGGTCGATGCTAACGTTCTGATCAACGAGCGTATCAAAGAAGAGCTGAGCAACGGGCGTACCGTTCAGCAGGCGATTGACGAAGGTTATCGCGGCGCGTTCAGCTCGATCTTCGACGCCAACGTGACGACGCTTATCAAAGTGATCATCCTGTACGCGGTCGGTACCGGTGCCATTAAAGGGTTTGCGATTACCACCGGTATCGGTATCGCGACCTCAATGTTTACCGCTATCGTCGGCACCCGTGCCATCGTGAACCTGCTGTACGGCGGCAAGCGCGTTAAAAAGCTGTCTATCTGAGGAGTGCGTTGTGGCACAGGAATATACTGTTGAACAATTGAACCACGGCCGTAAAGTCTGGGACTTTATGCGCTGGGACTACTGGGCCTTCGGCATTTCAGGTTTTCTGCTGATTGTGTCGATCGCCATCATCGGCGTCCGCGGCTTTAACTGGGGGCTCGATTTCACCGGCGGTACGGTGATCGAGATTACCCTTGAGAAGCCGGTCGATCTGGACCAGATGCGCGACTCCCTGCAGAAAGCGGGCTTTGAAGAGCCGCAGGTGCAGAACTTTGGCAGCAGCCGCGACATCATGGTACGTATGCCGCCGGTGCATGACGCCAACGTCAGCCAGGAACTGGGCAGCAAGGTCGTGACGGTGATTAACGAATCGACCAGCCAGAATGCGGCGGTGAAGCGAATTGAGTTTGTCGGCCCGAGCGTCGGCGCGGACCTCGCGCAAACTGGCGCCCTGGCGCTGATTGCCGCGCTGGTCTGTATCCTGATCTACGTCGGCTTCCGCTTCGAATGGCGTCTGGCTGCCGGGGTGGTTATCGCCCTGGCGCACGATGTGGTGATCACCATGGGCGTACTGTCGCTGTTCCATATCGAGATCGACCTGACCATTGTGGCCTCGTTGATGTCGGTTATCGGCTACTCGCTGAACGACAGTATTGTGGTATCGGACCGTATCCGTGAAAACTTCCGTAAGATCCGCCGCGGTACGCCGTACGAGATCTTCAACGTGTCGTTGACCCAGACGCTGCACCGTACCTTGATCACCTCCGGGACCACCCTGATGGTGATCCTGATGCTGTTCCTGTTCGGCGGCCCGATTCTGGAAGGCTTCTCGCTGACCATGCTGATCGGTGTCTCCATCGGTACGGCTTCCTCTATCTACGTCGCCTCTGCGCTGGCGTTGAAACTGGGTATGAAGCGCGAGCATCTGCTGCAGCAGAAGGTCGAAAAAGAAGGGGCGGACCAGCCGTCTATTCTGCCGTAATCCGGTTCAGTTGAGATAAAGCCATCCCGGCCCAGGCGGCCGGGATTTTTTTTGTCCGCGATAAAACCTGCTGACAGTATGCTGTCAGGAGCCCTCCCATACACTCCTTCTGAACTCACTAACGAGCAGGAGGAAGTATGAATAACGTGATTAACTGGTTTGAAATTCCGGTCGTCGATATGGATCGCGCCGTCGCGTTTTATGAGCCGGTGATGCAGGTGACGCTGCGTCGCGAAACCATGGACTGCGCCGAGCTGGCGGTGTTCCCGCATCAGGATCCGGCCCCTGGCGGCGCGTTGGCCAAATTTGAGGGTATCGCCCCTTCAGCGCAGGGCGCTATTATTTACCTGCATACAGACCATCTTGCCGCCACCCTGGACCGCATTGCCTCGGCGGGTGGGGCGTGTGTTTTCGGGCCGCTGACGCTGCCGAATGATATTGGCACCATCGCGCTGTTTACTGACAGCGAGGGCAACCGCGTCGGCCTGCACCAGCCGGCTTAACCTAAACGTTTTGTGAAGTGAGACATGACCCGACGCGCCGACCGTTTATTTCAGATTGTGCAGATCCTGCGCGGCAGGCGGCTCACTACCGCCGCGCTGCTGGCGGAGCGGTTGGGCGTGTCGGAGCGCACCGTGTATCGCGATATTCGCGATCTCTCCCTCTCCGGCGTGCCGGTGGAGGGCGAGGCGGGGAGTGGTTATCGCCTGCTGGCGGGCTACGATCTGCCGCCGCTGATGCTGACCACCAAAGAATCCGAAGCGCTGATCGCCGCGATTCGGTTGCTGAAAACCTGGGGCGGTGAGGCGCTGTCGCAATCGCTGGAATCCGCCCAGGAGAAGATGCTGGCGATCCTGCCGGAGGCGCGCCGGCGCCAGGCGGAGCAGACCCGCCTGTTTGCCCCCGATCTCGGCGCCCATCGTTATGCCAAAACCTATTTTGACGTCATTCATCAGGCGGTCTCCGGCCAGCAGGTGCTGCAGTTGCGCTATCAGGATGAGTCTGGCCGGGTAACCGAGCGCGACGTGCTGCCGCTGGGGCTGTTTTTCTGGGGGGAGCGCTGGCTGCTGGTGGCCTGGTGCGAGCTGCGTAATGATTATCGTAACTTTCGCCTCGACCGTTGTCTGGCGGTCAGGGCGACCGAGCGTCGATTCAGCGAGTGTGCCGATCGCTCGTTAAGCGATTTTCTGCGCAAAGTGCGGTGCGACGTGTGGGAGAAATAAAAACGCCCGGCTGGCCCGGGCGCTGTCTAGCTGTATCCGCAATTAGAAGTTGTAACCGACCACGAAGTAACCACCCCAGCCGGTCGAGCGGACGCTGAAATCGCCATCGCCGAAGTTCAGCTTGGCATCGTCAGCCCACTGGCCGCCGTTATGGAAGTAACGGGCCACCACCGAGTAGTGCCAGTGCGCGTAGTTCAGCGCCAGGATGTGGCTGGAGGCGATGGAGTTGCTGGTGCGCGCGTGCTTCCC
Source organism: Klebsiella sp. HMSC25G12 (assembly GCF_001807705.1). Taxonomy (NCBI): domain Bacteria; kingdom Pseudomonadati; phylum Pseudomonadota; class Gammaproteobacteria; order Enterobacterales; family Enterobacteriaceae; genus Klebsiella; species Klebsiella sp. HMSC25G12. The sequence continues at coordinate 82,145 of NZ_KV789778.1, forward strand.
GTTCAGATCGTAGAAGTTGTCATCGCCGAGGTCAGAACCCCAGTCGAAGTTGGTGAAACCGATGTAGCTCAGCGAGCCGCCCCACAGGTCGGTCAGCGGCACGAAGTATTTCACTTTGAAGCGGTAGCCGTCCCACTCGTTTTCGTTGGACGCGCCGTAGTTCTGCCACTGGTATTTGGCGTAGACGTTCAGTGACAGGCTCATCGGCAGGCCGGTATCGATATCGGTACCCAGACCCATATACCAGGTGCTCTGCTCCTGAGAGTCGTTACGGCCCATATCGTAGATATAGTTGTTCGCGAAGTACCACTCTTTGAACGGCCCGAAGCTCAGATCGGTATTGGTCAGCTTATCGATAGAGAAACGCGGTTCGATCTCCATAAACAGCGGCGAGCCGTTGTTCCAGATACCTTTTGCCGTGCTGTTGCCGCCGAAGAATACCGGGGCATCGATATAGCCGTAGAAATCAAACCAGTCTTTTTTGGCGAACGCTTCATATTCCAGGTAGGTATCGTTACGGATCTGCGGTCCAAAACGGGTGTGGTAGCTGCCCACCACGTTAACACTCTGGTGCCACCAGTCAGACAGGTACTGCGGTTTATCGTTTTCTGCCGCGCCCGCAGTAAAAAAAGTGGAGAGCGCCACAACCGCACCCGCTGCCAGTAATGTTTTTTTCATAGTAATGCCACTGTTTAAATTGAGCCTGAAGGCGTTAAAAGAAGTGCCGAAGCGTTTCTAAATATTTCGTCTTTCTGTGGGGGTCTATTATAGGAATCATTGCTCACAAAAATACGTGTTGTTTCACATAACCAGAACATGCGTAATCGATTGCGTTCACGATTCTATGCATTTCTTGACAAAATGCTACTGAAAATCGCCATACAGAACGATTTCTAATGAACTCTTGTGAAAAGTTGTAAGTGGATAAGAAAGACGGAGCTGGAGGTAGCCGGGCGGGGCAAGGCCCGGCGTGAAGATTTACTGTGCGGCGGCGGGCTGGATATCGTGGACGCGAATAAAACCGACTTTGTCGGGCGTCACGTTCAGACGCAACAGGATATCCACATCGCTGGGGGCGAGGATGCTGGCCGGGGCGCTAATCAGCTGATCCTGAACATTGACTTCCTGATAGCTGTGGGTGGTGCCGGTGATCTGCCCGGAGGCGACGGTGGCGGTAAAGGCCGGCAGCGGATCGTTGGATTCACCCTGAATGCGTAAAGTCAGGCGTGACCCGTCGCCGTCCGGCGTAATGCTGCCCACCGACATGCGCAGGGTGCCGATCTGGCTCTCCAGCCGCGCCGGGGTTTTGGCCTCCGGCAGCAGATAGACGCCGCGGGTGGATTTGGCGTTCAGCGCGTTTTGTTGGGTGATTTTGATCGTTTGCTGATTGAGCTGGGTCATCTCCTGGCTCAGGGTACTCACGCTCTGGTGCATCTGGCGGATTTCGCTTTGCTGGGCGCAGGCGGTCAGGGTAAACAGGCTGCCCGCGATGGCGAGTTTCAGGTAACGTCTTGTCATGGTCAGGATTCCGTTTGCAGAGGATGCTTAATGGTAGCCAAACCGCCTGCCTCTCTCATAGATCCTTTGTCTCAAAAGCTCTTTCTTTGTAGTCAGGTCACTTCGCGGTAAACTACCCTTCAGTTTAACTACCTGTCAGGACGCGCTATGCATTGCCCTTTCTGTTTCGCCGTGGATACCAAAGTGATCGACTCTCGTCTGGTGGGGGAAGGCTCTTCCGTGCGTCGCCGTCGGCAGTGCCTGGTCTGTAATGAACGCTTTACCACCTTCGAAGTGGCGGAGCTGGTGATGCCCCGGGTGGTGAAGAGTAACGATGTGCGTGAACCCTTCAACGAAGACAAGCTGCGCAGCGGGATGCTGAAAGCGCTGGAGAAACGTCCGGTTAGCGCCGATGACGTGGAAATGGCGGTCAACCATATCAAAACCCATCTGCGCGGCACCGGCGAGCGCGAAGTGGCCAGCAAAATGATTGGCAATCTGGTGATGGAGCAGCTGAAAAAGCTGGATAAAGTCGCCTATATTCGCTTTGCGTCGGTCTATCGCAGCTTCGAAGACATCAAAGAATTCGGCGAAGAGATCGCCCGCTTACAGGACTAAGCCATGCAGGACGAAATGTACATGGCGCGAGCGCTGAAGCTTGCCGCGCGCGGACGCTTTACCACCCATCCTAACCCTAATGTCGGCTGCGTCATTGTGAAAGACGGCGAAATCGTCGGCGAGGGCTTTCACTATCGCGCCGGCGAGCCGCATGCTGAAGTGCACGCGCTCCGCATGGCCGGCGAAAAGGCGCAGGGCGCCACCGCCTACGTCACCCTTGAACCCTGCAGCCACCATGGCCGTACGCCGCCGTGCTGCGATGCGCTGATCGCCGCCGGCGTTAGCCGCGTGGTCGCTGCGATGCAAGACCCAAACCCGCAGGTGGCGGGGCGCGGTCTGTATCGTCTGCAGCAGGCCGGTATTGACGTCAGCCACGGGCTGATGATGAACGAAGCGGAAGCGCTGAATAAGGGCTTCCTGAAGCGGATGCGCACCGGTTTTCCCTGGGTGCAGCTGAAGCTGGGCGCCTCGCTGGACGGCCGCACGGCGATGGCCAGCGGTGAAAGCCAGTGGATCACCTCCCCGCAGGCGCGACGCGACGTGCAGCGTCTGCGCGCCCAAAGTCATGCCATCCTCACCAGCAGCGCCACCGTGCTGGCGGACGATCCGGCGCTGACCGTGCGCTGGCAGGAGCTGAGCGCTGATACTCAGGCGCTGTATCCCGAAGAGAATTTGCGCCAACCGCTGCGCGTCGTCATCGACAGTCAGAACCGCGTCACGCCTGAGCACCGCATTGTGCAGCAGGCAGGAGAAACGCTGTTTGCTCGCCTGCGTGCGGATGAGCGCCAGTGGCCGGAAAGCGTTCGTACGCTGCTGGTGCCGGAATATAACGGCCATCTCGATCTGGTGTTGCTGATGATGCTGCTTGGCAAACAGCAGGTGAACAGCGTCTGGGTGGAGGCGGGAGCGACGCTTGCCGGGGCGCTGCTGCAGGCTGGCCTTGTCGACGAGCTTATCGTCTATATTGCGCCTAAACTGTTAGGCAATGCGGCGCGTGGATTATGCGCGCTGCCGGGGCTTGAAGAACTGAGCCAGGCACCCCATTTCAAATTCAATGAGATACGTCAGGTTGGCCCGGATGTCTGCCTGCATTTAACCACTGCGTGAGGCTTTCCTGATTATTAGGAAGCAGCGCTCAGAATAATATGATAAAATCCGCCCCCCTTGCGGGGCACATGAACCCGAAGGAAGAGTATGAACATTATTGAAGCTAACGTTGCTACCCCGGACGCTCGCGTCGCCATCACCATTGCGCGTTTCAACAACTTTATCAATGACAGCCTGCTGGAAGGTGCGATTGACGCCCTGAAACGCATTGGTCAGGTAAAAGATGAAAACATCACCGTTGTTTGGGTTCCAGGCGCGTATGAGCTGCCGCTGGCGGCTGGCGCACTGGCGAAAACCGGTAAATATGACGCGGTGATCGCGCTGGGTACGGTGATCCGCGGCGGTACTGCCCACTTTGAATATGTGGCTGGCGGTGCCAGCAATGGCCTGGCGCATGTCGCTCAGGACAGCGAAATCCCGGTAGCCTTTGGTGTTCTGACCACTGAAAGTATTGAACAAGCCATCGAGCGCGCTGGCACCAAAGCCGGTAACAAAGGCGCAGAAGCTGCGCTGACCGCGCTGGAAATGATTAACGTATTGAAAGCCATCAAGGCCTGATTTTTGTAAGGGGAATTCCGTGAAACCTGCTGCTCGTCGCCGCGCCCGTGAGTGTGCCGTCCAGGCGCTCTACTCCTGGCAGTTGTCCCACAACGACATCGCTGATGTCGAATACCAGTTCCTGGCGGAACAGGACGTAAAAGATGTAGATGTTCTGTATTTCCGTGAACTGCTGTCCGGAGTGGCGACTAACAGCGCGTACCTCGACGGCCTGATGAAGCCCTACCTGTCCCGTCAGCTGGAAGAGCTGGGCCAGGTGGAAAAAGCGGTGCTGCGTATCGCGCTGTTTGAGCTGTCCAAACGTGACGACGTACCGTATAAAGTGGCCATCAATGAAGCTATCGAACTGGCGAAAACCTTCGGCGCTGAAGATAGCCATAAGTTCGTCAACGGCGTGCTGGACAAAGCGGCTCCGGTAATTCGTCCCCGCAAAAAGTAAACGCCAGGCCGGGCTTTGCAGGATCTGATCCCGCGAACCCGGCCTTATTTTTTTCTTTGCTGAGGCATAACGTATGGCATGCGGCGAATTTTCCCTGATTGCCCGTTATTTTGATCGCGTTAAAAGCGCCCGCCTTGATGTTGAAACCGGCATCGGCGATGACTGCGCGCTCCTGAATATCCCCGAGAAAAAAACGCTGGCAATCAGCACCGACACCCTGGTGGCGGGCAATCACTTCTTACCCGATATCGACCCTGCCGACCTCGCTTATAAAGCGCTGGCGGTGAACCTGAGCGACCTCGCGGCGATGGGCGCAGAACCGGCGTGGCTCACGCTGGCGCTGACTTTGCCGGAGGTGGATGAAACCTGGCTGGAAGCCTTTAGCGACAGCCTGTTTGTCCAGCTGGACTATTACGATATGCAGCTGATTGGCGGTGATACCACCCGTGGCCCGCTCGCCATGACGCTGGGTATTCACGGCTTTGTGCCGCCAGGGCGCGCCATGAAACGCGCTGGCGCGAAGCCGGGGGACTGGATCTATGTCACCGGCACCCCGGGAGACAGCGCCGCCGGCCTGGCGGTGCTGCAGAACCGGCTGACGGTGGATGAACCGTCTGACGCCGACTACCTGCTGGCTCGTCATCTGCGCCCGATGCCGCGCGTGCTGCAGGGCCAGGCGCTGCGTGACCTGGCGACATCGGCTATCGATCTTTCCGACGGCCTGATCTCCGATCTGGGCCATATTCTTAAAGCCAGCGGCTGCGGCGCGCGCATCGATCTCGATGCCATGCCGTATTCCGACGCGATACTGCGCCAGGTGGAGCCCGAGCAGGCGCTGCGCTGGGCGCTCGCTGGCGGGGAAGATTATGAACTGTGCTTTACCGTACCGGAGCTGAACCGCGGGGCGCTGGACGTGGCCCTTGGCCATCTTGGCGCGCGTTTTACCTGTATCGGACAAATTGCGCCGGAGAGCGAAGGGCTGCAATTTATCCGCGATGGTAAGCCGGTCGCGCTTGATTTAAAGGGATACGATCACTTTGCGTAGTCGAGACGAGGCGTTACGCCGCCTGAGCATGCGTAACCCGTGGCATCTGCTGGCGACTGGCTTTGGCAGCGGCTTAAGCCCGGTGGTACCGGGGACGATGGGGTCGCTGGCGGCGATCCCGTTCTGGTATCTGATGACCTTTCTCCCCTGGCAGCTCTACTCGCTGGTGGTGATGATGAGCATCTGTATTGGCGTCTATCTGTGCCATCGCACGGCCAAAGATATGGGCACCCATGACCACGGCAGTATAGTCTGGGATGAGTTTGTCGGGATGTGGATCACCCTGATGGCGTTGCCGACCCTGGACTGGCAGTGGGTGGCCGCTGGCTTCGTGATTTTCCGTATCTTCGATATGTGGAAGCCGTGGCCGATTCGCTGGTTTGACCGCAATATCCACGGCGGAATGGGGATTATGGTCGACGATATCGTCGCCGGCGTGATCTCGGCCGGCGTGCTGTATGTCATTGGCCATCACTGGCCCATCGGTCTGCTTTAATCGTCTCTCCCCGGTAGCATCATGCTGCCGGGGAAACCACACCTGTTACTTAAATCCCACCACCGGATGCGGCTGATACGGCGCCTCCAGCTTGTCGATCTGTTCCGGAGAAAGCGTCAAATCCACCGCCTGCAGCAGGTCGTCGAGCTGTTCCTGACGCGATGGACCGATAATCGGCGCGGCAACGCCAGGTTTACTTAACAGCCAGGCGAGGGCGACCTGGGCACGGCTGGCGTCGAGTTCTTCCGCCACGTCCGCGAGATTCCCGGCGATCTGCGCGTCGTTTTCTTCGCTGGCGCTGTAAAGCGTTTTGCCGAACTCATCCGAAACCAGCCGGGCGGTGGTCTCTCCCCAGGGGCGGGTCAGTCTGCCGCGCGCCAGCGGGCTCCACGGGATCACCGCCACGCCGTTGTGCTGACACAGTGGCAGCATCTCATTCTCTTCTTCCCGGTAAATCAGATTGTAGTGATCCTGCATGGTGACAAAGCGCGCCCAGCCGTTCTGCTGCTGGAGCGTCAGCGCCTGGGCAAACTGTCGGGCATGCATGGACGAGGCGCCGATATAGCGCGCTTTGCCGGCTTTCACCACCTCGTCCAGCGCTTCGAGGGTCTCTTCAATCGGGGTGGTATAGTCCCAGCGGTGGATCTGCAGCAGGTCGACATAGTCCATCCCAAGACGGCGCAGGCTGTCGTCGATGGAGCGCAGGATCTGCGCCCGGGAAAGCCCTTCCGCCAGATCGCCGACCTGGTGATACACTTTGGTGGCGACAACCACCTCATCACGGCGGGCAAAGTCGCGCAGGGCGCGGCCAACGATCTCTTCACTGCTGCCGTCGGAGTAGCTGTTTGCGGTATCGAAGAAGTTGATGCCGCCTTCAATGGCGTGCTGGATAAGCGGGCGGCTGCTCTCTTCCGGAAGCGTCCAGGCGTGTCTGCCGCGGTCCGGCTCGCCGAAGGTCATGCAGCCGAGGCAGAGTCGGGAAACCCGTAAGGCAGTATCACCGAGGGGGATATAGTGCATAGTGCGCTCCTGCTATTCATCAAGGGTATCCCTTAAGCATAGCAGGAGCGGAAGGGGCAATTATGCCAGCCAGTCGCGGATTTTGGCTTCAATACCGGCGGCATCAAGGCCGAGGTCGGCGCGGATCTCTTCCTGAGTGCCCTGAGGAATAAAATAATCCGGCAGGCCAATATTGAGCACCGGTACCGCCCGGCGATGGGCCATCAGCACTTCGTTCACGCCGCTGCCGGCGCCGCCCATGATGGCGTTCTCTTCCAGCGTCACCAGCGCGTCGTGTTCGCCGGCCAGCTGCAGGATCAGCGCCGTATCCAGCGGCTTCACAAAGCGCATATCCACGAGGGTCGCGTTGAGTTTATCCGCTACCGCCGCGGCTTCCGGCAGCAGGGTGCCAAAGTTGAGGATCGCTATTTTCTCGCCCTGACGTTTCACCACCCCTTTGCCGATCGGCAGCGATGCCAGCGGCTCGAGCGTCGCGCCGGTGCCGCTACCGCGCGGATAGCGCACGGCGCAGGGGCCGTCGCTGTAATGGTAGCCGGTATGCAGCATCTGGCGACATTCATTTTCATCGCTCGGGGTCATCACCACCATATCCGGAATACAGCGCAGGAAGGAGAGATCGAACGCTCCCTGATGCGTCTGGCCGTCTGCGCCGACAATCCCGGCGCGGTCGATAGCAAACAGCACCGGCAGCTTCTGGATAGCCACATCGTGGATCACCTGATCGTAGGCTCGCTGCAGGAAGGTGGAGTAGATCGCCACCACCGGCTTGTAGTCGCCAATCGCCAGCCCGGCGGCGAAGGTGACCGCATGCTGCTCGGCAATGGCGACGTCAAAGTACTGATCGGGGAATTTCTTCGAAAACTCCACCATCCCTGAACCTTCGCGCATCGCCGGCGTGATCGCCATCAGCTTGCTGTCTTTGGCCGCCGTTTCGCACAGCCAGTCGCCGAAGATTTTCGAGTAGGAAGGGAGACCGCCGCTGCTTTTGGGCAGTACGCCGCTGGTATGGTCGAATTTTGGCACCGCATGGAAGGTGATCGGGTCTTTCTCGGCAGGCTCATAGCCGCGGCCCTTTTTGGTCATAATATGCAGGAACTGCGGGCCTTTCAGGTCGCGCATGTTCTTCAGCGTGCTGACCAGACCGAGCACATCGTGGCCATCGACCGGCCCGATGTAGTTAAAGCCCAGCTCTTCAAACAGCGTGCCCGGCACCACCATCCCTTTGATATGTTCTTCGGTTCGTTTAAGCAGCTCTTTAATCGGCGGCACCCCGGAGAAGACCTTTTTACCCCCTTCGCGCAGGGTGGAGTAGAGCTTGCCGGAGAGCAGCTGCGCCAGATGATTGTTCAGCGCGCCAACGTTCTCGGAAATCGACATTTCATTGTCATTCAGCACGACCAGCAGGTCGGGTTTGATATCCCCGGCGTGGTTCATCGCTTCAAACGCCATGCCGGCGGTGATCGCCCCGTCGCCAATCACGCACACTGCGCGCCGCTGCTTATCCTCTTTCGCGGCGGCGATAGCCACCCCGATACCGGCTGAAATGGAGGTCGAGGAGTGGCCGACGCTCAGCACGTCATACTCGCTTTCACCGCGCCACGGGAAGGGGTGCAGGCCGCCTTTCTGGCGAATGGTGCCGATTTTGTCCCGGCGGCCGGTCAGAATTTTATGCGGGTAGGCCTGATGGCCGACGTCCCAGATCAGGCGATCGAACGGCGTGTTATACACGTAGTGCAGCGCCACGGTCAGTTCCACCGTGCCGAGGCCAGAGGCAAAGTGACCGCTGGAGCGGCTGACGCTGTCCAGCAGATAGCGCCGCAGCTCATCACACAGCTTCGGCAGGCTCTCTTTAGGCAACAGGCGCAACTCCTGGGTGGAATCTACCAGCGCCAGGGTCGGGTATTTGGCAATATCAAAACTCATCAGAGACTCATTTATTGTTTATTTATCGCGCTGAATAATGTAATTCGCGAGCGCTTCCAGTGCCGAAGTATCCAGAGATTGTGCGGCCAGCTCATCTAACGACCGGCGGGCATCAGCGATCAGGTCGTGCGCTTTCTTCCGGGCTTGCTCAAGACCCAGGAGGGCGGGATAGGTGCTTTTACCCAATTGCTGGTCGGCACCCTGACGTTTGCCAAGGGTCGCAGTATCCCCTACCACGTCGAGAATGTCATCCTGGACCTGGAAGGCAAGACCGATATTTTCCGCATAGCGATCCAGCGCGGGCAGGGCAGCGCGGCCGCGTTCGCCGGCGCTCAGCGCCCCCATCCGGACGGCGGCGCGGATCAACGCGCCCGTTTTGTGGCGATGGATACGCTCCAGCGCCTGCAGATCCACCTGCTGTCCTTCCGCCTCCAGATCCAGCGCCTGGCCGCCGCACATACCCGCCACGCCGCTGGCCTGCGCCAGTTCGGAGACCATCGCCAGCCGGTCCCGATCAGAGACGTCGGCCATCGGCGCATCACTCAGTATAGAGAACGCCAGCGTTTGCAGGGCATCTCCCGCAAGAATTGCGTTGGCTTCGCCAAATTTAATATGACAAGTCGGCAGTCCGCGACGCAGATCGTCATCATCCATCGCCGGCAAATCATCATGCATCAGGGAATAAGCATGAATACATTCGACCGCCGCGGCGGGGGCATCGAGCGTGGTGCGGCTGACGCCGAACATCGCGCCGGTGGCATAGACAAGGAAGGGGCGCAGGCGTTTACCGCCTAAGAGTGCGCCATAATGCATCGCTTCCACCAGCGGAGTGTTCTGAAAGGGCTGCGGCGCGATAAAACGGCGCAATGCCCCATTAGCCTGTTCCACACAGGCCTGCAATTGTTGCGGGAAATCCATTTTATTCAGCGTCCGGCGTAAAAGGCGTGGTCGGGGAATCTTCACTATCCGCCAGCAGGATCTGCACGCGCTGTTCGGCCTTCTGCAGCTGACTTTGCCCCTGGCGCGCCAGCTGTACGCCGCGCTCAAATTCGCTTAGCGCTTCCTCTAACGGCAAATCGCCGCTTTCCAGACGGTTAACGATCTGCTCCAGTTCGCCCAGAGCAGTTTCAAAGCTGGCCGGGGCCTCATTTTTCTTTGGCATAGTGAATGTAGACTCTTGTTATGTCGCGACGGCAATACCGGGTATGGTAACGAAGTCACGCGTGTAAGCAAATAACGCGCAATGGTGATATACTCCGCGCCCAGGATGCAGGCACCGGTGTGCGCTGCTTTACAACTTTTGCTTATAGCCCCGTCGGGCTTGCCAACGAACTATTGTCGCCATGAAGTTTATCATTAAATTGTTCCCGGAAATCACCATCAAAAGCCAATCTGTGCGGTTGCGCTTCATTAAAATCTTAACCGGGAACATTCGTAACGTTCTCAAAAACTATGACGAGACGCTGGCCGTCGTCCGTCATTGGGATCATATCGAAGTTCGCGCGAAAGATGAAAATCAGCGCCCGGCTATTCGCGATGCGCTGACCCGTATCCCCGGCATCCACCATATTCTGGAAGTCGAAGACGTACCGTTCACCTCGCTGCACGATATTTTTGAAAAGACGCTGCCGCTGTGGCGCGAGGCGCTGGAAGGCAAGACCTTCTGCGTGCGTGTGAAGCGTCGCGGCAAACATGAATTCACCTCCATTGAGGTGGAACGCTACGTCGGCGGCGGTCTGAATCAGCATATTGAAACGGCGCGCGTGAAGCTGACCGACCCGGACGTCACCGTCAATCTCGAGATTGAAAACGATCGCCTGCTGCTGGTGAAAGGCCGCTATGAAGGCATCGGCGGCTTCCCGATCGGCACCCAGGAAGATGTGCTGTCGCTGATCTCCGGCGGCTTTGACTCCGGCGTTTCCAGCTATATGCTGATGCGCCGCGGCTGCCGCGTGCACTACTGCTTCTTTAACCTTGGCGGCGCCGCCCATGAGATTGGCGTTCGCCAGGTCGCGCATTACCTGTGGAACCGCTTCGGCAGCTCGCACCGTGTTCGCTTTGTGGCGATTAACTTTGAGCCCGTGGTCGGCGAAATCCTCGAAAAAGTGGACGACGGTCAGATGGGCGTCGTGCTCAAGCGCATGATGGTCCGCGCCGCGTCAAAAGTCGCGGAACGCTACGGCGTGCAGGCGCTGGTCACCGGCGAAGCGCTGGGCCAGGTTTCCAGTCAGACCCTCACTAACCTGCGCCTGATCGACAACGTCTCCGATACTCTGATCCTGCGTCCGCTGATTTCGCACGATAAAGAGCACATCATCGACCTGGCGCGTGAGATCGGCACGGAAGATTTCGCCCGCACCATGCCGGAATATTGCGGCGTGATCTCGAAGAGCCCGACCGTGAAGGCGGTGAAGGCGAAGATTGAAGCAGAAGAAGAACACTTCGATTTCAGCATCCTCGATAAAGTGGTGGAAGAGGCGAGCAATATCGACATTCGCGATATTGCCCAGCAGACGGAAGCCGCCGTGGTTGAAGTGGAAACCGTGACCGGCTTTGGCGCTAACGACGCGATCCTCGACATCCGCTCCATTGACGAGCAGGAAGACAAGCCGCTGAAGGTCGAGGGCGTTGAAGTCGTTTCGCTGCCGTTCTACAAGCTGAGCACCAAATTTGGCGATCTCGATCAGAGCAAAACCTGGCTGCTGTGGTGCGAGCGCGGGGTGATGAGCCGTCTGCAGGCGCTCTATCTGCGCGAGCAGGGCTTCAGCAACGTGAAAGTTTATCGCCCGTAACGGGTTGCCATCCATATTGAAAAAGGCCTTCCCCGATGGAAGGCCTTTTTGTCATCCCCGGGCCAGCGCATTAGCGCAGGGTCATCGCCAGGTCATTCAACTGATCGATGACGATATTCCAGCCCTCAAAAAATCCCATCTGCTCATGCTGCTCGCGAGTTTCATCATCCGCATGCAGCACCGTGGCCGTATAGCGACATCCGTCTTTTTCGTCGGCAAAGGTGATGATGGCCGTCATGGCAAAAGGGGACACGGCAGGACGATAATCCGCCGTCAGCATCGAGGTCATGACGATTTTTTGTTGCGGGATGACCGCAAGAAAACAGCCGGGATTATCGCTGCGTTCACCGTCAGGGCCGTGCATCACGGTATGAAAAGCCCCGCCAGAGCGAAAATCAAAGGCCAGCACCTCAGTAGACCAGGGCTTCGGGCACCACCAGGTTTTGAGTAATGCCGGGTCGGCCCACGCGCGCCACAGGGCAGAGGCTGGCGCGCTGAGCAGGCGGCTGATGACAAGATCGCGAGAATCGGATGCGCTACGGGACATGCTACGACTCCTCAGGAAAAGGGGAGCCAGTCCGCGGCGCGGACCGGCTATCAGGCTTCGTAGTAATTATAGATGCCGGCGGCCATTACCAGCTGCGAGGCGACCTCATACGCTTTCTCGCGACCCACCAACAGGTCAATCATTTTCAGGGCGAAATCAATCGATGTCCCCGGTCCCTGGCTGGTTAACAGATTCACCCGTGGATCCCAGACCACCCGTTTATCCTGCCACTGATCGGCGGGGATATGTTCCTTCAGCGCCGGAAAACCGGTCATGTTACCGATTGGGAACAGCTGATGGGGCACCAGCACGGTCGCCGGGGCGGCGCAGATGGCGGCCACAATGCGGCCTGAGAGGTGGAACTGTCGGACGGTTTCCACCAATAGCGGGCTGTCGCGGAAGCACTCTGCGCCCTTGATGCCGCCCGGGAGGACGATGATATCGAAATCACCATCGGCCACCTCGACCAGCGGCGCATCCGCCAGCAGTTTGACGCCGCGCGAGCAGACGATGGTCAGGCCGCCGTCGCTGGCGACGCTGGCGGTGGTTACCTTCACTCCGCCGCGGACCAGCAGGTCGATAGTGGTGACCGCTTCGGTCTCTTCGCTACCAGGGGCGAGGCAAATCAGTGCCGACGCGCTCATATTCATTCTCCTTACGCTTGATCAATTCAAATAAGCGGGCGTTTTCCGGTACGGCAACGCCGTGGGCGCGGGCGCGGTTGAGCAGAAAACCGGTGATATAGTCGATCTCCGTGTGCCGCTGGGCGCGGATGTCCTGCAGCATGGATGAGATATTTTCTGCCGTACTTTCAATCACCTGTTCGACATAAAATAGCAGGTTTTCCGCCGAGGTATGAATACCTTCGCGCTCCATCACCGCCGCCACTTCCTGGCAAATGGCGGCAACCTCCTGCGGATAGTGGCGCAGATCGCCGTTTTTACATCCTTTGAGGGCGGTCAGAGGATTAATGACGCAGTTTACCGCCAGCTTGCGCCAGGTGGCCGAGTAGATATGGTTGTGCCAGGCGACATCCGGCAGTACGCTTTGCAGGACTTCCGCGAGATAGCTGTAGTCCTCCTCGTAGCTTTTCGCCGGACCGATATGGGTGGTGCCCTGGGCGACGTGGATGATCACATTCCCGTCGCGACGCGCTGCCTGGGTGGTGGAGGCCAGCAGCAAAGGCTGTTTCACGCCGCGCAGCTCCTCGACGGTGCCCATGCCGTTATGCACCAGCACAATTGGCGTAGTGACAGGCAGGATCCCGGCCAGGTGCTTCACCGCATTCGACACCTGCCAGGCCTTTAAGGTGACGATCAGCAGCTCGCTGCTGGCGAGAAAATCGGGGTCGTTGGCCGTCAGTGACTCGTTGAACACCGAGCCGTCGGTTTCAATGACATTGACGCTACAGAATGGCTGCGGTACGCGTAGCCAGCCCTGGACTTCATGTCCCTGTTTGCACAACGCGGTCAGCCATAGTTGTCCCAGTGCACCGCATCCCAGTACGGTTACTTTCATTGTTCCTCCTCATCTGCCGCTACCCCAGGCGCTGATGGCTAAAGTCTATCTCGTCGCTTTTCGCATTGTCGGACGGAAAGGGGGATTCGGCGTCGTCGGGCAGCACGGGGAAATAGCGCGAGCGTTGCGTAATCAGCTAAGCTTCCGGGATAACAAGTTGAGTTATGCCGCGTTGCAGGTATTATGCAACGCAAAAGAAACGGAAGGAGAGGAAAAGATGCCATCTTTCGATATTGTCTCTGAAGTTGATCTTCAGGAAGCCCGTAACGCGGTGGACAACGCGAGCCGCGAAGTCGAGTCGCGTTTTGATTTTCGTGGCGTTGAAGCCACTTTTGAATTAAACGACGCCAACAAAACCATTAAGGTGCTGAGTGAGTCTGACTTCCAGGTGAACCAGCTGCTGGATATCCTGCGCGCTAAGCTGCTTAAGCGCGGCATTGAAGGTACCTCCCTCGACGTGCCGGAAGATATCGTGCACAGCGGTAAAACCTGGTTTGTTGAAGCGAAGCTGAAGCAGGGCATTGAAAGCGCGGTGCAGAAGAAGATCGTCAAACTGATCAAAGACAGCAAGCTGAAAGTGCAGGCGCAGATTCAGGGCGAAGAGATCCGCGTGACCGGTAAGTCCCGCGACGATCTGCAGTCGGTGATGGCGCTGGTGCGCGGCGGCGATCTGGGGCAGCCGTTCCAGTTCAAAAACTTCCGCGACTAACGCGGCGGCAGACAGCAAAAAGCGGGGAATTCCCCGCTTTTTTTATACCCCTTTGATGAGCTGCTCGATCTCGAAGCGGTTGGTGACCTTGCTGTCGATTTTGATATACACCGAGCGCTCCTCAGGTACCACCAGCGCCTGATGAACCCCGTTGGCGTTCAGCAGACGCGTCTGTAGCGCGCTGTCGACCACCACGCCATCCGGCACCTCCACCCGCAGGCTGCTGACGTACGGCGGCTCGCTCATGGTACTGGCCACCAGCAGCCACAGCATTGCCAGCAGGGCGCCCAGCAAGAACACGGTTTGCGAATCAAAGAAACCATCGACCCAGCCGCCAAGCGCGCCGCCAATCGCCACGCCGAGGAACTGGCTGGTGGAGTAGACGCCCATTGCGGTGCCTTTATAGCCCGCTGGCGACTCCTTGCTAATTAACGATGGCAGCAGCGCTTCCAGCAGGTTAAACGCCAGGAAGAAGAGCTGGACGCCCGCCACCAGTTCCCAGAAGTAGCCTCCAGCGCCCCAGAGGACAATTTCCGCAATCAGCAGGATGGCGACGCAGAGCAGGAAGACGCGCTTCATTTTGCGCTTCACTTCGGCATAGATGATAAACGGCACCACCGAGATGAACGAGATAACCATGGTGACCAGGTAAATCTTCCAGTGCTCGGCGGCCGGAAAGCCAGCAGCCTCCAGTTGGCCGGGCAGCGCGACAAAGGTCGACATCAGCATGATGTGCAGGCACATGATGCCAAAGTTGAGCTTCAGCAGGCGTGGTTCCACCAGTACTTTGCTAAAGCAGCCCTTCACCATCCCGGATTCGCGGTTGAGCACGTGGTTATGGCTGTTGGGCACCACCCACAGGGTGAGCAGGATGCCGATGGTCGCCAGAATGGCGATCATCCAGAACAGCGCGTGCAGACCCAGCTGGTGGGTGACAATCGGCCCCAGCACCATGGCGATGGCGAAGGTGACGCCAAAGCTGACGCCGATAAAGGCCATCGCTTTGGTGCGGTTCTGTTCGCGAGTGAGATCGGATAGCAAAGCCATGACCGCGGCGGCGATAGCGCCGGAGCCCTGCAGGGCGCGGCCAAGAATGATGCCCCAGATAGAGTCGGTGAGCGCGGCGATGACGCTGCCGAGTACAAAGATGAGCAGGCCGCCGACGATCAGCGGCTTACGGCCAATACGGTCAGATAACAGTCCGAAGGGGATTTGGAAAATCGCCTGCGCCAGGCCGTAGATACCGATCGCCAGGCCAATCAGCGCTTCACTGGCGCCCTGCAACGCCATGCCATACGTGGTCAGAACCGGCAGGACCATAAACATGCCAAGCATGCGCAGGGAGAATACCGTCCCCAAACCCCAGGTCGCGCGCAGTTCCCCTGGCGTCATTTTGTTATCGTTCATTACCACCTCAATATAAAAACTGCGCCTAGTGTAGCGGCGGGGGGTAAGAAGCGTAAATAAATGTTTGTTTAACAGATATTACGGGGCTGTTGCGCGATGAGACAAGTTGGTAAAAATCAATAAACCAGTGGAGGGGGACTCCACTGGCGAGGGGAAAAATTAAGGTAAAGTAAAGTCAACCCACTGGCTGCCAGCGTCAGCCGATTTGACGCACTGTTCGACCCAATAGACGCCGTGCAGCCCGGCTTCAACGTCCGGATACCAGAAGTCTTGCAGGAAAGCGCGATCGTCACGGTCCGTGGCGTCAATCGCCTGCGCATAGCGGCGATAGAGGTTGGCCCAGGCTTCGAATAGCCCTTCCGGATGGCCGCCGCCGATGCGGTCATCCGCCAGCGCGTTCGGCGACAGGTAGGGCATCCCGCGCTCCAGAATGCGCGCCGGCTCGCCCTGCACCTCATAGCTGAGCTGGTTAGGATGCTCATCCCACCATTCGATACTCGCTTTTTCGCCGACGATACGCACTTTTTGCGAGTGCATGGCGCCGCTGTTGACCGCGCTGGTCCACATCGAGCCAACCGCGCCGTTGTGATATTCCATCAGGACAAAGGCGTTATCTTCCAGCGGCGCGCGGGAGGGGACAAAGCTCTGGCGGGAGCACATCAGCCGTTTGATATTGAGCTGCGGCGCCATGGTTTCGGCGACAAACAGCGGATGGGTGGCCAGATCGCCCAACACATAGCTGGGCCCGGCAAACTTCGGCGTCACGCGCCAGCGGGTGGATTCAGCCTGCAGCTCGACGGCCTGGTTATGAAAGCCGTGGGCGAACTGCATATTGACGATGCGGATCTCGCCGAGCAGTCCATCGGCAATCATCTGCCGCGCCTGCTGGATCATCTGATAGCCGGCATAGCCGTAGGTGACGCCGACGATTTTGTTCTGTTTTTTGCTCAGGTCCACCAGCTCGCGTGCTTCTTCGGCGCTAAAGCAGAGGGGCTTTTCACAGATGACGTGGAGGCCCGCTTCCAGCGCCGCTTTGGTGATGGCGAAATGGGTATTGTTCGGGGTGGTGACCGAGACGACCTCGATGCCGTCAGGGCGCTGCGCCTCTTCACGAAACAGGGTCTGGTAGTCGGCGTAGCAGCGCTCCGGCGCGATGCCCAGTTGCTCGCCGAACGCGCGTCCGCGCTCGGCATCGACGTCAAGCGCGCCGGCCAGCAGGGTATAAACATTGTCACGCAGCGCCGCACAGCGGTGGCTGTAGCCGATTTGACTGGTTCCCCCGCCGCCGACCATGCCCCAACGCAGGGAGCGGGATAAGGGTTTCAGGCCGTTTAACATGGTGCTCTCCTTTTTGAAATCATTCGCACTCTGAGGCGCTCAATGCCGACGCCTGCGGCAACGCGCATCCGGATAGACTGACCTTAACTTAAGGAAATGTTTGTTCTGTTTCAATTGTGTTGTGGAATTTATTTTCCATATATGCGAGGGGGATCGAATTAGCGAAAGTTTCTTTTGGGCTGCGTTGAAAAGATGAGCGAGGGCTTATCGCCTCCCGGAGCAGAGCAGATTCTTGCGGGTGTTTTTCGTTCCGACCAAATATGAAATAAATTTTCTTTTTAGCCGCTGAGCCGGTGCAATCCGCAGATTGCACCGGGGAGCCGATGCCGCTATGACGCTCCGCGCACAGACGCGGGGGAAGGTGAAGCGGTGGGAGGATTACCGGCCGCAAAGATGCCTTTCGCCGCCAGACCTGCGACGGTGAGGGCTGCCGGGATACCGAGGATCAAAAAGACGCTTTCAAAGGGCAGGTTGAGCGCCATCATCTCGGCACCGGCAAAGGCGCTGAGAATGGCGCCGATACGCCCGACGCCATGCATCCAGCTGGATCCCGTCGCCCGCGCCTGCGTAGGATAGTAGCGGGCGGAGAGGGCGTTCATACCGGTATTCGCGCCGTTCAGACAGGCGCCGCTGATAAACGCCAGCATACAGAGCAAGGCAAAGCTGCCCGCGGCGTAGCCCATCGCCATGGTGAACAGGCCGCCAACGGCGTAGATCATCCCCAGCGCGCGATGAGGGTTGATCCTGTCCATCAGCCAGCCGGCAAACAGCGAGCCGAGGGTGCCGCCCGCCTGGTAGATCGCTGTCATGATGGCCGCCTGGCTAACGGTCATTCCCACCGCTTTAACCAGCGTTGGCAGCCAGCTACCGAGGATATAGACCAGGAACAGCCCCATAAAGTAGACCAGCCATAGCATCAGTGAGCCGAAGCCGTACTGGCGGGAGAGCACAATGCGCATCGCGTTGCCGGCCGCCGGCTGCGCCGGCAGGGTAAACGTCACGTTGTCGCTGATTTGTCCGGGATAGAGACGGTTAAGAATGGCGCGAATGCGTGCGGCGGGCGCTTGTTTGATCACCAGAAAACGAACCGACTCCGGCAGCAGCCAGATAAGCAGCGGGGCAAACAGCAGCGGCAGAATGCCGCCGAGCGCCATCAGCGAGTGCCAGCCAAACTGCGGGATCAGCCACGATGCTGAGAATCCTCCTGCCGCCGCGCCGAAGGTGAAGCCGCAAAAGATGACGGTAATAATAAATGAACGCTGGCGTTCCGGAGCGTACTCCGACACCAGCGTCCCGATGTTCGGCATCGCGGCGCCCAACCCCAGGCCGGTCATAAAGCGGAAAAACATCATCTGTTCAATGTTGTGCGAGAAGGCGGTGGCGATGGTCCAGAAGCCGAAGAAAAAGACGCTATTGATAATGATTTTCTTGCGCCCCAGCCAGTCGGCGAGCGGGCCAGAGAAAATCGCGCCCAGCGCGAGGCCGATCAGCGCGGCGCTGATCACCACGCCTAGCTGGTGGTTGCTTACCCCCCATTCCAGCTTTAGCGTCGGGGCGATAAACCCCATGATCGCGATATCAAAACCATCGAGAGCGATAACGCAAAAACCGAGAAAAATGATCTGCTTTTGAAAGCGGCTCAGCGGGTTACGGTTTATTAACTCTCTGACATCCAGGCGTTGAGTCTGTGTCATAGCGTATTCCTTATGCGCAGGAGCGCAGGTAGGGCTGCGCGGCATTGAACAGTAATTGCGCCCGCTGGAGCGGCGGCAAGGCGCCCTGCTCGCCGTCGAGCGGCACTTCGAGGGAGACCGGCAGCGTTGCCGGCAGGGCCGACATTAGACCGTGCAGATCCAGACCGCCTTCCCCTGGCACGTTGCGCGCCGAGCGGGCCTGGCGGATGAGTTCCTGTTCGCTCTCCGGCCTCTGCGCCGCGCCATCGCAGAGCTGCATATAGTTGAGATGATGCGCGGGCAGGCTGGAGAGGGCGGCGAGCGATTCTCCCGCGCGCCAGAAATGAAGGGCGTCCACCAGGATGCCGATATCCTCCCGCCCGCTGGCGGCGATCATCGCCTGCGCATCGGCGATAGTGCGCAGTTGGGTCCAGGGCATCGGCTCAAGGTTCATGGTCAGCCCATAGGGGCGACCGGCCGCGGCGAGGATAGCCAGGTTGTCGGCGCTGCGCTGAAGGTTGTCATCATTGCCGGCGACTAACACCTGTCCGGCGCCAAGACGCGCCGCAGTCTCCATAAACCGCTGCAGCCGATCGTCGAGAGTAAACCCGGGGGTCAGGCGGACGATCTCCACGTCTGAGACGCGGATGCCGGTTTCCATCAGCGCAGACAGCGTCGCGCGGACGGCGGGGGTATCGCCCAGCATGTCGTAGTCCGGGTCGGCCGGTGTGGCGGGAAGCAGCCGCAGACCAACGTGGGTAAAACCGGTTTTGGCCGCTATCCGCACCTGTTCGGGAGGAGGGACATCGAGCAGGGTCAGCGCGGCGAGCGATAGGGTACGCATGTTCATAAAGGGCTCCGGTACAGTTGCAGGTGAAGATAGTTATGGGTATTGCCGTCCCTGGTCGTTTATTGCTTTGTTTTTATTGTTTTTTCCGCCAGATTTTTACCCACCAGATAGCCGAAGGTCATGGCGGGTCCGAGGGTTATCCCTCCGCTGGGGTAATAGCCGCGCATCACGCTCGACATGTCGTTGCCGATGGCGAACAGGCCCGGTATCGGCTGCTGCTGTCCATCCAGCACCCGGGCGTGTTCGTCGGTTTGCAGTCCGCTGAAGGTGCCCAGCGAGCCGGGTAGAATGCGCACCGCGTAAAACGGCCCTTCGCGCAGCGGTCCGAGCGTCACCTGATGGTCACCCTGAGCGCGGTTATAGGCTGATGCCCCGCGGTGAAAATCGACGTCTTCGCCAGTGCTGGCGAAGTGGTTAAAGCGTTCAACGGTTTCCGCCAGCGCATTGGCGTCGATGGCGCACTGCTTCGCCAGCTCTCCCAGCGTGTTTCCCCGCAGCAGGTAACCGGTACGCAGCCAGGCGGTGGGGGTGAACGGGAACGGTCTGGCATGACCCAGACCGTAGCGACGCAGCGCGCGACGATCGGCCAGCAGCCAGGCCTGCGGCGTGTCGCCCGCGGGTGTGGCCGCCAGCAGGGCGGCGATAAAGTCATGATAAGAGTCTGCCTCGTTAACAAAGCGTTTGCCGTTGGGCAGGACAGCGATCACCCCGGGCTTGGCGCGTTCCACCAGGTGGGGAAACATCAGCTGCTGGCCGCTGGCCAGGGTGACGCGGGACACCGGCGCCCAGGCCAGCGGGTGGCGCAGGCGGGTGTCGAACTGGCCGCCGACGGATTCGCCAAGCCTGATCCCCTCGCCCTGATTGTCCGGCGGTGCGGCGGAAAAATGGCCGTAACCCTCCGCCGCGTGGGGCACCACCTGCGCCAGCCGCTGCCGATCGTGGGGAAAACCGCCGCAGGCCAGCACCACGGCCCCTGCTTCGACGTGAATTTCCCCGCTGTCGCTGCGCAGCACCGCGCCGGACACACCCTGCGGACCCTGCAGCAGCCGGACCACCGGGGCATTGAGCTGAAAGCGCACTCCGGCGTCGAGGGCGGATCGCAGCAGACGGGCGACCAGCGCATTGCCATTGACCAGATGCTGCCCTCGTCCGGCGCGCAGCCGCTGCCAGCCGTGGCGCAGCAGGCGGCGGACGGCATACAGCGCGGAGCGCGGCGAGCGGGTGGCATTGAAAAAATGCGCCATATCCGCGCCGCCGGCGATGCCCATCCCGGCAAGGCTGATGGTCTCCAGCGGCGGACGCAGTCGGTGGAGCCAGTCGCCGAGCTGACGGCCATCGTAGGGCTGAGCGGTGACCGACCGCCCACCGCTCGCCGCACCCGGCGACGCGTGAAAGTCCGGCATGGCACTGCCTGAGAGAAACTGCACTGCCGTCCTGTGATGAAAAAAATCCACCATCTCCGGCCCGTGGCGCAGGAAGGTCTGCAGGCGAACGTCGGCGGCTTCGCCCCCCATCTCATGCTGCAGATAGGTCAGCGGGGCGTCAGCCGCTTCGTCGATGCCCTCCGCCCGCGCCAGCGGGTTGCGGGGGATCCACAGCCAGCCGCCGGACCAGGCGCTGGTCCCGCCGAGCACCGACGCTTTCTCCGCCACCATGACGCTGGCGCCGTGCATGGCCGCGGTGACCGCGGCAGAGAGTCCCGCCGCGCCGGAGCCGACCACCAGCACATCCACCTTCACAGGCCTGCTCATGATGCACTCCTTACTGCAATGGTGAAAAAGCGGTGGGGCGCATCAGCACCGACTCCAGGCGTTCAACGGCGGCCAGTTCGCGATTTTTCCGCGAAAAGGTCTGCCAGCGTTCGTCCTGCGCCATTCGCGCGCGGCGCACCAGGCGATCGTCCAGGCTTTCATAAGCCCAGATGTGCACCACCTGATTGACCACGCCGATCTCGGTAAAAAAGAAACCGATCAGTTTGCCGAGATGGTCGGTCTGCACCGCCAGGGCATCGCTTTGGTACAGCGCCAGCCAGTCGGCCATTTTCAACGGATTGATGGTGTACGTGCGTTTTTCGTAGATCATGATGTTTTCCTGATTAGTGGGGGGAGTGTTGTGCCAGATGGCAGGCGGCGAGGTAGCCAAACGTCAGCCCCGGGCCGAGGGTGATGCCGGGACCCGGGTAGGTGCCGGCCATCAGCGAATCCATGTCATTTCCCACCGCGTACAGCCCCGCGATGGGTTTTCCTTCCACGTTGACGACCTGTGCATCGGCGGTGGTGACCAGGCCCCGCGACGTTCCCAGATCGCCGGTATAGAGTTTGATGGCATAGAACGGCGCGCTGAGCAGGGGGGCGTTACAGGCGTCAGGCTGATGACCCGGATCGCCCATCGCCCGGTTATAGCTGTTGCCGCCTTTAGCAAATTCCCGATCCACGCCCTGCGCGGCGTCGCGGTTGTAGCGGGCAACCGTCTCGCTCAGCGTTTGGGCATCCAGACCAAGCTGTTGCGCCAGCGTCTCCAGGGTGTCGGCTTTGTACAGATAGCCGGCGGCGATCAGGGCGTCATTATTGACCGGCGCCGGGCGTGCCAGCCCGAGGCCGTAACGCTTCATCGCCTGGGCGTCGCAGAGTAAAAAGCAGGGGGCATTTTCCGTAGCGCGCTGCATCGCGCTGGCGAAATGGTGATAGGAGTTAGACTCGTTGACGAAGCGTACCGCCCGCTGATTGACGGCAATCACGCCCGGTTTGGCCCGGTCGGTTACCAGATGGGGGAAGCGCTCCTCGCTGCCGTCGGCCCGGGTCAGCACCGATACTGGCGCCCAGAAAAAGTTGGAGGCCCGATCGGCTCCCTCGCGAGCGTTAAGCGCCGCCGCGAGATGCAGCGCGGCGCCATCGTTGGCCGGCGGCGACATGGTGAAGTGTTCGCGGGTGTGTGGCCGATAGCGCGCCGCCAGCGCGCCCGCGGCAAAGCCGCCTGCGGCCAGCACCACCCCGCGGCGGGCGTGCAGCGTCTCTCTTTGCCCCTGATACTCAATCTCCACCCCGCGGACCGCGCCTTGCGCTTCGCACAGCGCCAGAACATTGACATTCAGCCGCAGGTTCATGCCTTTACGCAGCGCCGTTGTCGCCATGCGGGCTATCAGCGCATTGCCCATCGCCAGGCGGGTGCCGCGAGGGTACTTCACCCGGTCGCGGGCGTAGCGCAGCAGTAGCCGGGTGCAATGGGCCAGGGAGCGTAGCGAGCGCCGCATGTCGAGAAAATGTTGAATGTCGACGCGGTTGACCATCATCCCGCCAAACAGCAACATCCCCGGCGGCGGTGAACGCAGGTCGCGAAACGCGTCCCCCAGTTCACGACCGTCATACTCCACCACCTCCAGCGCACGACCGACGTCGACCGCGCCGGGTTCATCCGGATAGTAATCAGGGGAGAGCGGGCGCAGGCTATATTTCACCGCCCCCTCGCGCTCGAGAAAGGCCAGCGCCTCACGCCCGGCGCTAACAAACGCTTCGGCGAGATCTTCACGGTACTGGCTCTCGCCGATAATGGTCCGCAGGTAGGTTTTCATCGCCTCGGCGCTGCCGCTTTTACCCGCCGCACGCGCCTGATCGGTATCGTGCAGCCACACGGCGCCACCGGAGATAGCCGAGGTGCCGCCGAACTGGCCGGCTTTCTCCAGCATCAGCACCGACAGCCCTTTGCAGCTGGCGGTGACCGCGGCGGCAAAGCCAGCGGCGCCGCTGCCGATGACGATCACATCCCAGCTCTTCATGCTGCCGCTCCCTGCGCCGGCGGGATGGCGCCGATAAACTGGCCCATCAGCGTCATCTGCGCCAGCGCCATTTCCGGCCCGGTCTGCACCCGGCAGCCGCGGGCGGCGGCGAAAGTGAGCAACGGCGTCATCACCGGGGCGGTGACAACATCAGCCACGTGGGTGGCGCTGTCGAGCGTATCCAGCAGCGCCTGCGGCAGGGGCAGCTCATCAAATCCGGCCATGCCGGCCGGCGAGCCATTAACCAATAGATCGACGCCGTGAAGGGTGTCCGGCAGCGCGCTCAGTTGTACCGCCGGGAAGGCCTCAGCCAGAAGGTCATGCAGGCGTTGCCGGGTGGTCGGGTTTTGATCGTGCAGGGCCAGCTGACGGATCCCCGCCTCGCACAGTCCCCAGGCGATGGCGCTGCCGACGCCGCCGCAGCCGGAGAGCAGCGCCTGCTTACCTGCCGGCTGAAAACCCTGCGCCTCGGCGGCGAGCTGAAAGCCGACGCCGTCCAGCATATCGCCCTGCAAACGGCCATCCGCCAATTTGCGGATCACATTGATGGCGTTGAGTCGGCGGGCGCGGGGGGTGAGCTCGTCGACCAGCGCGGCGGCGCGCTGCTTATGCGGCACCGTCACCAGCACGCCGGTCATGTTCTGCCAGCCACGCAGAGCGTTGAGGTAGTCGACTACCGCGTCCGGGGCGATATCCACCGGGATCATGACGCTGTCCATGTGCTGTTCAGCAAAGTAGCGGTTGAAGTTATCCGGTGATTTGACCTGGGCGATCGGATGACCAATCACGGCGACAACCTGGGTAGTTCCACTGACCATTTCAAACCTCATTTGTTAAATTAATGTTGTGAAAGTATTTCAGTGGAAGCTGGGAGCGACAACGCAGAATTCGGACATGTCGGTTGTTAATCGCACGATCGCTGCGATAATCGCAGGAAATCGATAATGATGTTGCAAAAATGTGAGCGAATATGCAAAACACCATTCATCCACGCGATCTGATCGTCGGTTTACAAAAAGGGCTGGCGTTAATCCAGCTTTTTTCCAAAACCTGCCCAAAACTCACCGTCGCCCAGGCGGCGAAAATGAGCGGCCTGACGCAAAGCGCCGCGCGGCGTTTTCTGTTGACGCTGCTGCATGAGCGCTATCTGCAAACCGATGGGCGTTATTACTGGCTTACCCCGAAGACGCTGCGGCTTGGTCAGGCCTACGTCGATTCGGCGCAGTTTCCCCGCATGGTGTGGCCAATTGTCGAATACATCGCCAGCCGGACCGAGGAGCACGCCTCGGTAGGGGTGGTGGATGAAGATGAGCTGGTCTATATCGCCCGCAGCCGGCATACGCCATTTAACTCCACGTCGGTTCGGCTTGGGGAGCGGGTGCCCATCTTCTGTACCGCCGGGGGACGGTTATGGCTGGCTTCGCTGCCGGAAGCTGAGTGCGAGGCAGTTCTGCAGCGTATTACCCGGGAACAACGCACGCCCTATACGGTGACCGACGTCGCGTTGCTGATGGAGAAAATCGCCCAGGTGCGGCGCCAGGGTTATGCCACCATTGAACAGGAGTTTGAGATTGGCATGCTGGTGCTGGCGGTGCCGTTAACTGACAGGGAAGGAACCTGGTGGGGCGCGCTGAGTCTGACCAGCCATCAATCGCGCACATCGCTGGAAGCGTTATGTCACGACCATCTCGATCTGCTCTACAGCGCGCAGGCGATGCTGGTGAGCTAAACAGGGCAGCCGATGCGCTGCCCTCAAAGATGTTGCTTACGCCGACGCGTTGTTCAGGAAGCTGTTCCAGTTGCTGGCGGCGTTATCTACGAAGATGTTCCAGTTTTTGCCAGCGGTGAGGACAAAGTTTCCCCAGTTTTCGCTACCAGTGGTCACAAAGGTTTCCCAGTTTGACTGCCCGGTCAGGAAGGAACCAAACGCCATCGCGCTGTCGCCGACGAAGGAGGCAAACGCGCTGCCGGAGGTGAGAACAAAAGAGGTGAAGCCGACGCCCGAGTTGGCAACAAAGCTGGCGAAGCCGCTGGCCGCGCCGAACAGGTTAAAGCCACCGGAGATGTACTCCATTTCGTTTAGTGTTAACTCTTTCATTGCAATTCCTTGTAGTAATGATTTTCCAAATGGGTGGGTAAACCCGGTGCAAAAGGTAGCACTGCTGTCGTGCACAGCGCGAGTCAGGTCCGCTGTGTATTAGCTCATTTTTTCCTCATTTTTTGGCAGGAGAGCAGCGTAAACGGCCGGAAGAGGGGAGGGGAGTATGAAATGAGAAAGAAAGCGGTGAGGAAGCAGAAAAGAAAAAGCCCCGTAAAAACGGGGCTTTATATCGCACTGGAGTGGGAGATTATCTCACGTAAGCCAGCAGGCTATGTGAATCCGGCACCATAAAGTCAACGGACATCATCACGGACAGCGCGGTGATGGCGACGATGGAAAAGACGAACAGCTTACGCGCCCAGACTTTGTCATCGGCCACTTTATAGCCACGCAGCGCCATGCCCAGCCACCAGACGCTGACCGCTGCCGCCACGACCAGGTATTTATACCCGGCGTAGCCGCCCAACGAGAGCATCAGGGTCGCCACGGCAAAGGCAACGATGTACAGCGTAATATGGTTTTTGGCGACCGAAATGCCTTTCACCACCGGCAGCACCGGAATGTTCGCCGCCTGATAATCCTTAAAGCGGAAAATCGCGATGGCGTAGGAGTGAGGCATCTGCCACAGGCTAAAGATAGCCAGCAGGATCGCCGCACCGCTGTCGAAATCACCGGTGACCGCGCAGTAGCCAATCACCGGCGGCGCGGCGCCGGAGAGTGAGCCAATCAGCGTGCCATAGACGGAGTGGCGTTTCATGTACAGGCTGTAGACGCCGACATAAACCACGAACCCCATCACCCCCAGCCAGCAGGCCAGCGGATTTGCGCCGAACCACAGCAGCATGAAGCCAGCAATACCCAGCAAGGTGGCGTACACCAGCGAAGCTTCTGGCGAGATCAGCCCTTTGACCAGCACCCGGTTTTTCGTCCGTTCCATCTTACGATCGATGTCCCGGTCGATGTAGTTGTTGAATACACAACCCGAGGCGACCACCAGGGATACTCCAAGGAGCGTCCAGACGAACAGCGGATAGTCGATGTGGCCTTTGGAGGCCAACAGGAAACCGCCGATCACGGAGATCAGGTTGCCAAAAATAATGCCTGGTTTCGTTACTTGCAGGTATTGCTTAAACATACTCGCCGCTCTTAGTGCATCATCATGTTGTAGTTCAGGTTCCACATAATCCAGATGGAGCCGACAACCACGATCGCAATGATGATTACGGTGAAGATAAATGCGGTCAGGTTCCAGCCTTCATCGGACTTGCTGTTCATATGCAGGAAGTACACGAGGTGTACCACGATCTGCACCACAGCGGTCACCAGAATGGTGCCAAGGATAACCGCATGCGAGGCGGAGCCACTCATCACCATGGCGAACGGAATGACCGTCAGGATGATGGACAGGATAAATCCTGTCATGTAGCTCTTCACGCTGCCGTGAGAAGCGCCGCTATGATCGGTAGAATGACTCATTACATCGCCCCCATCAGATAGACAACCGAGAACACGCAGATCCACACGACGTCCAGGAAGTGCCAGAACAGGCTCAGGCACAGGATACGCGTGCGGTTAGTGCTAGTCAGGCCACGACGTGAAACCTGGAACATCAGCACCGCCATCCAGATAAGGCCAGAGGTCACGTGCAGACCGTGGGTGCCGACCAGCGCGAAGAACGCCGACAGGAAACCGCTACGATCCGGACCGAAGCCTTCCATGATCAGGTGATGGAATTCATAGATTTCCATCCCGATAAAGCCAGCGCCAAACAACCAGGTCAACGCCAGCCAGGAAACCACCTGGCTCTTGTTGTTTTTGTACATGGCGATAGCCGCCATGCCGTAGGTGATGGAGCTGAACAGCAGCAGTGCGGTTTCAACCAGAACGAACGGCAGTTCGAAAATATCTTTGCCCGTCGGTCCGCCGGCTGTGCCGTTCACCAGAACGGCATAGGTAGCAAACAGCGTAGCGAAGATGATGCAGTCGCTCATCAGGTAGATCCAGAAACCGAATACCTTCATCGGTCCTGTATCATGGTGCCCGTGTTCATGCGCGTGGGCAGTATGCGCAAGAGTATCAGTTGCCATTTTTCAGCCCTGCTTTGTTAATCTCATCGAAATGCTGTTTTTCCAGTTTTTCGACTTCTGCAACCGGTACGTAGTAATCCACGTCCTCGTCAAAGCTCTTAATAATCCAGGTCGCTACGATGCCGATGAAGCTGGCAATCGCCATCCACCAGATATGCCAGATCATGGCGAAACCAAATACCGTAGCGAAGGCGGCAATGACGATGCCGGCGCCGCTGTTTTTCGGCATATGAATTTCTTCATAGTGAGCAGGCTGTTTGTACGCTTCACCTTTCTCTTTCATTTCCCAGAAGGCATCACGCTCGTGAACCTGAGGAACGATAGCGAAGTTATAGAACGGCGGTGGAGAAGAGGTTGCCCACTCCAGCGTACGACCACCCCATGGGTCACCGGTCAGGTCACGGTTCTGATCGCGGTCGCGAATAGACACGTAGAACTGAATCAGCTGGCACAGGATACCGCAGGCGATCAGCGCTGCACCGCAAGCTGCAACAACCAGCATCGGGTGGAACTGCGGATCGATCTGCTGGCTCAGACGACGGGTCATACCCATGAAGCCCAGCACGTACAGCGGCATAAACGCCACGAAGAAGCCGATGATCCAGAACCAGAAAGCGCGTTTGCCCCAGGTTTCGTTCAGGGTGAAGCCAAAGGCTTTCGGCCACCAGTAGGTCAGGCCTGCGAAGCAACCGAATACCACGCCGCCGATGATAACGTTATGGAAGTGCGCGATCAGGAACAGGCTGTTGTGCAGAACGAAGTCCGCGCCCGGTACCGCCAGCAGCACGCCGGTCATCCCACCTACGGAGAAGGTCACGATAAAGCCGATAGTCCACATCATCGCCGAGTTGAAGACGATGCGACCCTGATACATGGTGAACAGCCAGTTGAAGATCTTAACCCCGGTCGGGATCGCGATAATCATGGTAGTAATACCGAAGAAGGCGTTTACGTTCGCGCCGGCACCCATGGTGAAGAAGTGGTGCAGCCAAACGATGAACGACAGAACGGTAATACAGACGGTTGCCCACACCAGAGAGGTGTAACCGAACAGACGCTTACGCGAGAAGGTCGCGGCGATTTCGGAGAAGACCCCGAACACCGGCAGAACCAGGATGTACACTTCCGGGTGACCCCAGGCCCAAATCAGGTTGATGTACATCATCATGTTGCCACCCATATCGTTGGTAAAGAAATGGGTGCCCAGGTAACGATCCAGGGTCAGCAGCGCGATGGTGACGGTCAGAATTGGGAAAGAGGCGATAATCAGGATGTTAGCGCACAGAGATGCCCAGGAGAATACCGGCATCTTGAACATGGTCATGCCCGGGGCGCGCATCTTGATAATGGTCACGAAGAAGTTAATACCGGTCAGGGTAGTACCGATACCGGAGAGCTGCAGCGCCCAAATCCAGTAATCGACCCCTACGCCAGGACTGTATTCAATTCCCGACAGCGGCGGATAGGCCAGCCAACCGGTCTGTGCGAACTCACCGACGCCCAGAGACAGGTTAACCAGAATCACGCCCACAACGGTGAACCAGAAGCTCAGGTTGTTGAGGAACGGGAAGGCCACGTCGCGCGCGCCGAGCTGAAGCGGAACCACCAGGTTCATCAGACCGATAACGAACGGCATCGCCACGAAGAAGATCATGATAACGCCGTGGGCGGTAAAGATCTGATCGTAGTGATGAGGTGGCAGGAAGCCTGCTTCCCCGGCCGAGGCCAGCACCTGCTGGCTACGCATCATAACGGCATCAGCAAAGCCACGCAGCAGCATGACGATTGCCACGATAACGTACATGATACCAAGACGTTTGTGGTCGACAGAAGTCAGCCACTCGTTCCACAGGTAGGACCACTTACCGAAGTAAGTGATGGCAGCCAGAAGCGCCAGTCCCCCAATGATAATCGCAGCCACCGTAACCACGATAATGGGTTCGTGGTAGGGCACTGCATCCAGTGTAAGTTTTCCGAACATCGTTTTCTTCCTCGGCCCCTTAGTGAGCGGTTTCCGCGTGGCTCATGTCCATGCCTTCCATCCCGTCGTGAGCAGCGTGCTCGCCTTCAGGTTTGGACATGTTCATGCTCTCGTGAGACATGAATTTGTTCACAACATCTTTGAACAGATCCGGCTTCACGTTAGAGAAGTATTCCACTTTGTTGTATTCGCTAGGCACAGCCACTTTATCGAACGCGGCCATGGAGTCCATGGAGTTCGGCGACTGTTTGGCTTTTTCAACCCACTGATCGAAGGTTGCACGATCCGGAGTAGCAATCGCTTTGAACTTCATACCTGAGAAGCCCGGGCCACTGTAGCTAGCGGAGATACCGTCATAAGTACCAGCTTCGTCAGCAATGAGGTGCAGTTGAGTCTGCATCCCGGCCATTGCGTAAATCTGGCTACCTAAGCGCGGAATGAAGAACGAGTTCATCACCGAGTTAGAGGTCACTTTGAAGTGTACCGGTACGTTCGCCGGGAAGGCGATTTCGTTAACGGTAGCAATACCCTGTTCCGGATAGATAAAGAACCATTTCCAGTCCATCGAAACGACTTCGATGGTGATTGGTTTCTCGTCGTGGGCAAGCGGTTTGCTTGGCTCCAGTGCGTGAGTGGTTTTCCAGGTCAGAACGGCCAGGAACAGGATGATCAGAATAGGTACCGTCCAGACCACAGCTTCCACTTTGTTGGAGTGTGACCAGTTCGGGCTATACTTCGCATCTTTATTGCTCGCGCGATACTTCCAGGCAAATCCTACTGCCATCAAGACGGCGGGAATAACGACAATCATCATCAGGCCGAAGGCCGTCAGAATCAAAGAGCGTTGCTCCAGTCCAATCTGTCCTTTTGGGTCAAGGAGTGCAGAATCACAACCACTGAGTAATACAGTACTTGCGATTAATGACATCCATCCCAAACTTTTATTGTATTTCCTGAGTCTCATTGAACGACCTCAATTCCACGGGATCTGGTGGCGTTTAAAGTGTACGGGCATTTTACGGTAAGGTTGCATTACTGTAAACATGATTGGATCTCTGTCAGTTCTGTGTTAGCGGCTTCTGCTTGGTTTGTCACATATGTTACGTAGTGTTACGTAATCGCTTGCAAAGCCTGATTTTCGTGGGATTGATAACGAAAGGGATAAGAAAAGGAGTACTTAGCGGCGAATGGGCATAACCACCCAAAAATTAGAACAATTGTTTAACATTTAATTATCAAATAAAAGACATTGTGAAAACCTAAAATAAAATCGCCGTAGCTGAATCGGTTAAATTATTTAAAGAATCGAATGAAAACTGTCAATAATTTCCAGAAATCAAAAACGCACAAAACAACAAATAGCGCGGCGGGCAATATAAAAGCGTTAATAAGCCGTTATAATTACGTTTCGTAATTACAACGGCTAATAATGATGCAGCTTCCTTAAATCA
Source organism: Klebsiella sp. HMSC25G12 (assembly GCF_001807705.1). Classification (NCBI taxonomy): domain Bacteria; kingdom Pseudomonadati; phylum Pseudomonadota; class Gammaproteobacteria; order Enterobacterales; family Enterobacteriaceae; genus Klebsiella; species Klebsiella sp. HMSC25G12. Next base: position 113,074 of record NZ_KV789778.1, read on the forward strand.
GGCGAGTTTTACGCAGCGCCAGGTAGTCGAGCAGACCGCCGAACAAAATACCGCCCACCGCAGTCAGCGCCGCAACCTCCAGCAGACCGGACAGGAAAGAGAAGGCAGTGTAATCCAGGGCGTTCATGATCAGCAGTACCAGCCATACCGCCAGCAGCAGGCAGCCCAGCGCCAGAATCCTTAACGCCAGCGCATAGGCTTGCGGGTATTCGCTTCGCGGCATAAAGCTTGCTGTGCGTTGGGTATGCTCAAGCGTTTGCCGGCACAGCAGCAGCAGGGCAATCCCCGGCACCGCCGCGACGACCGAGAAGAGATAGAACGTCGACCAGCCGTGGGCCTCGACAAACCAGCCGGCGATCGGCCCAACGTACACGCGGCCGACCGCGGACAGCGCAGAGAGCAGCGCGAACTGGGTAGCGGAAAAGGATTTATTGCACAGCGTCATCAGCAGCGCGACAAACGCCGCCGTCCCCATTCCCCCGCACAGGTTTTCAAAGAACACGGCGGTTGCCATGGAATAGAGGTGCTTATCGGTAATCGACAGCAGCCAGTAGCCAGCGTTGGAGACCCCCTGCAGCACACCGAAGATCAGCAGCGCCCGAAACAGCGTCAGCCGCTGCATCAGGACCCCGCCGTACAGGGCGCCGAGAATGGTGGCAAACAGGCCTAAGGTTTTGTTCACCATCCCCACTTCGCCGGCGTCAAAACCGACGCCGCGGATGAGGAAGGTGGTGGTCAGGCTCATGGCAAACGCATCGCCCAGCTTATAAAGGACGATGAGCAGCAGAATCAGCCAGGCGTTATTGCGACCGAAAAAATCGCGCAGCGGTTCGGCGACCGCCTGCTCCAGCGATCTGGGAACCGGGATAACGTCGCTCGGCTCGGGCGCCAGCAGTGTGGCGATGATGCACGGCACCAGCAGCGCCGCCATCAGCCAGTACATCCCCTGCCAGCCGAGATAGCGGTCGGCAAGCCACAGTGCCAGCCCCCCGGATACCAGCATCCCGAGGCGATAACCCAGCACGCTGATCGCGGCGCCAGCGCCGCGCTCTTCCGCTGGCAGAACGTCGGTTTTCCAGGCGTCGAACACAATATCCTGTGACGCCGAGCAGAAGGCGATCACCACCGCCAGCGCCGCCATCCAGCGGAGCTGGGAGACAGGCTCAAGAAAGCCCATCGCCGCGATAGCCAGCAGGAGCAGGACCTGGGTAGTCAGCAGCCAACCGCGACGACGTCCAAGAAACGGCGGCGTATAGCGGTCCATTAGCGGGGACCAGAGAAATTTAAAGACATAGGCCTGGCCGACGAGTGAGAAAAAACCGATCGTTTTCAGATCGATATTTTCCACTGTCATCCAGGCCTGCAGGGTACCGGAGGTGAGGGCCAGCGGCAGGCCTGAGGCGAAACCGAGGATCAGCAAAATCGCTGATTTCGGCTGTTGAAAAATGCGTAAGTAGTGACTGGACATAGCATAAAGCACGAACCCGGCCGCGGCCGGGTTCGTGGTGGCATTAACGCGCGTTTTGCTTGATGAAATCGTGGATGCTGGTGTCCTGCGCCATATCGGCGATGGTATCGGTCAGGACGCTGTTGACGGCATCAGCGATGTTCTTGTTCGAGGCCTGGAAGGCGCCTTCAACGGAATAGCTGGCGCGGTAGTTTTTGGTCATCTTCGTGCCGTTTGCCGCGGTGGCGATGATGGCGATATCGGCTTTCGTGGCGATGTTGTAGCGCACGTTGCCCTGGGAGACGTCAGCGTAGAGTTTATTGACAATAATCTGCAGATCGACCGCACCGTTCGGGCCAATCATGTAGCCGCGAGCGGTCATCTGTTTCTCCAGCACTTCCTGCAGCAGGAAGCGCAGATCGCGCGAGGCGGTGAGGGTGACCTGCTGATTGTCGCGCGTGACTTTCGCCAGCGCCTGGTCCGGACGCTGATCGGCGCCGTTGATGCTGACGGTCACGCCCATCAGGCTCGGATCCTGCTGCGGCAGCGTGATTTTCGGCGATACTTCAATGGTGGTCGGCGGCGTGGCGCATCCTGCCAGCATAAACATGGCGACCAACGGGAAAAGGATCTTCTTAAGCATGTTCAGGTCTCAACGCATGGTGTTGTTATAAGGAAAATTACCGCCATCATAGCATTGCCAACGGCAAGGGGAAGTGGCAACGCGTGTAAATCCATCGCCCTGGCGGTTTTCTGAGCGTCCCGCCACGGTTAATCGCTCTTTCCCCGGCGGATCTGGCGACCAGAGCCAGTAAACGTGATACTTTTGAATGAAAATATCAGAACAATGCTAATTTTTTGTTGTTTTCTCCTAATGGAAGCGGTAAAAGCGGCTAACATTTAAATGGAGTGGCGGCATCTCAGCGTTGTCGGAGGAGAAAATTCATGATGATACGTGAACAGATCGAAGCAAAACTTAGAGCAGCGTTCGACCCGATGTATCTCGAAGTCGTGGATGAAAGTTATCGTCACAACGTCCCAGCGGGCTCTGAAAGTCATTTTAAAGTGGTGTTAGTGAGCGATCGCTTCACTGGCGAGCGTTTCCTCAATCGCCACCGTATGATCTACGGCACGCTAACCGAGGAGCTGTCGAATACGGTGCATGCCCTGGCGCTGCACACCTACACGATAAAAGAGTGGGAAGCATTACAGGATACGGTTTTCGCCTCGCCGCCTTGCCGCGGTGCGGGGAGTATCGCCTAGAAATCCCATTTGCAACCGCTGGCGCTTTTCCAGTATGTTGCTTGCAGATTTAGCAAAAACGGCCTACGGGCCGTTTTGTTTTGCCTGGAAAATGCGCAAAGTGAGCGCTTTTGCGGACAAATTTGACCGGGAAATGTGAAAAATGCCGCAGCAGTGGGCGACAACCGTTCTCGACTCACAAAAGTGATGCCGCTATAATGCCGCGTCTTATATATGAATGTCTTCGGGATGATTCTGACGACAGGGAATGTGTTTCTGATTTGAAGAGGGCATCCCGGTTCTGCGAAGCCACCTACACGCGCTTCCAGAGTTGACCGAGCACTGTGATTTTTTTGAGGTAACAAGATGCAAGTTTCAGTTGAAACCACTCAGGGCCTTGGGCGCCGTGTAACGATTACTATCGCCGCTGACAGCATCGAGAATGCTGTCAAAAGCGAGCTGGTCAACGTAGCGAAAAAAGTTCGCATTGACGGCTTCCGTAAAGGCAAAGTGCCGATGAATGTTGTTGCTCAGCGTTATGGCGCATCCGTTCGCCAGGACGTGCTGGGCGACCTGATGAGCCGTCATTTCGTTGACGCGATCATCAAAGAGAAAATCAATCCGGCCGGTGCGCCGAACTACGTTCCGGGCGAATACAAACTGGGCGAAGACTTCACCTACGCGGTAGAGTTCGAAGTGTATCCGGAAGTTGAACTGCAGGGTCTGGACGCAATCGAAGTTGAAAAACCGGTTGTTGAAGTGACCGACGCTGACGTTGACACCATGCTGGAAACCCTGCGCAAACAGCAGGCGACCTGGAAAGACAAAGACGGCGCCGTTGACGCTGAAGATCGCGTCACTATCGACTTCACCGGTTCCGTAGACGGCGAAGAGTTCGAAGGCGGCAAAGCCTCTGACTTCGTACTGGCGATGGGCCAGGGTCGCATGATCCCGGGCTTCGAAGATGGTATCAAAGGCCACAAAGCGGGCGAAGAGTTCACCATCGACGTGACCTTCCCGGAAGAATACCACGCAGAAAACCTGAAAGGTAAAGCGGCTAAGTTCGTTATCAACCTGAAAAAAGTTGAAGAGCGTGAACTGCCGGAGCTGACTGAAGAATTCATCAAACGTTTCGGCGTGGAAGATGGTTCCGTCGCTGGCCTGCGCGCTGAAGTGCGTAAAAACATGGAGCGCGAGCTGAAAGGCGCTGTGCGTAACCGCGTGAAGTCTCAGGCTATCGAAGGTCTGGTTAAAGCCAACGAGATCGACGTTCCGGCTGCCCTGATTGACAGCGAAATCGACGTGCTGCGTCGTCAGGCTGCTCAGCGTTTCGGTGGCAACGAGAAACAGGCTCTGGAACTGCCGCGCGAGCTGTTCGAAGAGCAGGCTAAACGCCGCGTTGTTGTCGGTCTGCTGCTGGGCGAAGTGATTCGCACCAATGAGCTGAAAGCTGACGAAGAGCGCGTGAAAGGCCTGATCGAAGAGATGGCTTCTGCGTACGAAGATCCGTCAGAAGTGGTTGAGTTCTACAGCAAGAACAAAGAGCTGATGGACAACATGCGCAACGTGGCGCTGGAAGAGCAGGCTGTTGAAGCTGTGCTGGCGAAAGCCAAAGTGTCTGAAAAAGCCACTTCCTTCAACGAACTGATGAACCAGCAGGCGTAATTTCGCCGCGATTGTTTAAGGTTCGAGCAAAAACCCGTTGCCGAAAGGCGGCGGGTTTTTTTTTAAGATAATGATAGCCTCAGGCACGGTGCTAAAACGCATTTACCATGATAGCGTTACAGCAAAAGCTTGTTATGCTTGAAATATGGCAACACCATCCCCATTACCGGGGGAGGCAACTGCATCCGCTATCGCACGCGTGTTGAAGAGGCGGTGACGCGTTCAGCGGATAGAAACTGTGGCTGATAATCCGTCCGTAAGGTTACAATCAGTGCAGCAGGTATTTTAAAATTACTCCAGGAGACGGAAATGTCATACAGTGGCGAACGAGACAACTTTGCACCCCATATGGCCCTGGTGCCGATGGTCATTGAACAGACCTCACGCGGTGAACGTTCTTTTGATATCTACTCCCGTCTGCTTAAGGAACGCGTCATTTTTCTGACCGGCCAGGTCGAAGACCACATGGCAAACCTGATCGTGGCGCAGATGCTGTTTCTGGAAGCGGAAAACCCGGAAAAAGACATTTACCTGTACATTAACTCTCCGGGCGGGGTGATCACCGCCGGGATGTCGATTTATGACACCATGCAGTTCATCAAGCCGGATGTCAGCACCATTTGTATGGGGCAGGCCGCTTCTATGGGCGCGTTTCTGCTGACCGCCGGGGCGAAAGGCAAGCGCTTCTGCCTGCCGAACTCCCGCGTGATGATCCACCAGCCGCTGGGCGGCTATCAGGGACAGGCGACGGATATTGAGATCCACGCCCGTGAAATCCTGAAGGTGAAAGGACGCATGAATGAGCTGATGGCGCATCATACCGGCCAGTCTCTTGAGCAGATTGAGCGTGACACCGAGCGTGACCGCTTCCTCTCCGCTGCGGAAGCCGTGGAGTACGGGCTGGTCGATTCTATTTTGACCCATCGTAATTGATGCCCGAGGCGTAAGGGTGCCGCTTTACGCTTCATCCTTCTCGCCGCGATTTTTCGGGTGGTTGGTATTTTTTCGGACGCTTGCCGGTCAGGCTTGCGGCCGGAGGCTTTGCCACCGCCTCGATGTAGCGCGAAGGATTTTGTGTATATACTAATGAAGGGCGGCACAACGCTATATGGCGGCTTGCGCCTGAGAATGGCATTTGCGTCGTCGTGTGCGGCACAAAGAACTTAAAAAGAGGTTTGGACTCATGACAGATAAACGCAAAGATGGATCGGGCAAATTGTTGTATTGCTCTTTTTGCGGCAAAAGCCAGCATGAAGTGCGTAAGCTGATCGCCGGGCCATCCGTGTATATCTGCGACGAATGCGTTGATTTATGTAACGACATCATTCGCGAAGAGATTAAAGAAGTTGCGCCGCACCGCGAGCGCAGCGCGTTGCCGACGCCGCACGAGATTCGCCACCACCTTGATGACTATGTCATCGGTCAGGAACAGGCGAAGAAAGTGTTGGCGGTCGCGGTATACAACCACTACAAACGTCTGCGCAATGGCGATACCAGCAATGGCGTAGAGCTGGGTAAAAGTAACATTCTGCTGATCGGGCCGACCGGTTCCGGTAAAACGCTGTTGGCGGAAACGCTGGCGCGCCTGCTGGATGTGCCGTTTACCATGGCAGACGCCACCACCCTGACCGAAGCGGGTTATGTGGGTGAGGACGTCGAAAATATCATTCAGAAACTGCTGCAGAAGTGCGACTACGACGTGCAGAAAGCGCAGCGCGGCATCGTTTATATCGACGAAATCGACAAAATTTCGCGTAAATCCGATAACCCGTCGATTACCCGCGACGTCTCCGGCGAAGGCGTACAGCAGGCGTTGCTGAAGCTTATCGAAGGCACCGTCGCCGCCGTTCCACCGCAGGGCGGGCGTAAACATCCGCAGCAAGAGTTCCTGCAGGTTGATACCTCCAAGATCCTGTTTATCTGCGGCGGCGCGTTCGCCGGCCTGGACAAAGTGATTTCCCACCGTGTTGAAACCGGCTCCGGCATTGGTTTTGGCGCGACGGTAAAAGCGAAGTCCGACAAAGCGAGCGAAGGCGAGCTGCTGGCCCAGGTCGAGCCGGAAGATCTGATCAAGTTTGGTCTGATCCCGGAATTCATTGGCCGTCTGCCGGTGGTGGCGACCCTGAATGAGCTGAGCGAAGAAGCCCTGATCCAGATCCTGAAAGAGCCGAAAAATGCCCTGACCAAGCAGTATCAGGCGCTGTTTAGCCTTGAGGGCGCAGAGCTTGAATTCCGCGACGAAGCGCTGGACGCCATCGCCAAGAAAGCGATGGCGCGTAAAACCGGCGCCCGCGGTCTGCGCTCGATTGTGGAAGCGGCGCTGCTGGATACCATGTATGACCTGCCTTCGATGGATGATGTCGAGAAAGTGGTCATTGATGAGTCGGTTATCGAAGGTCAGAGCAAACCGCTGCTGATCTACGGCAAACCGGAAGCCCAACAGGCATCTGGTGAATAATTAACCATTTCACTCAAGCAGTTAACAAAAAGGGGGGATTTTATCTCCCCTTTTATTTTTCCTGCATTCCCGCCGTTGAATGTGTGGAATACATCCCCATATACTGGATTACATATTAACGACGATGCAGTGGAGTATGGCGTCGTCGGCTACCTGGCGGACTTTAAACTAAGAGAGAGCTCTATGAATCCTGAGCGTTCTGAACGCATTGAAATCCCCGTATTGCCATTGCGCGATGTGGTGGTTTATCCGCACATGGTCATACCCCTGTTCGTAGGGCGGGAAAAATCTATTCGTTGCCTCGAAGCGGCCATGGACCATGATAAAAAAATCATGCTGGTTGCGCAGAAAGAAGCGTCGACGGATGAGCCGGGTGTAAACGATCTTTTCACCGTTGGAACCGTGGCGTCTATTTTGCAGATGCTGAAGCTGCCGGACGGCACCGTGAAGGTGCTGGTCGAAGGGCTGCAGCGTGCACGTATTTCTGCGCTGTCTGATAATGGCGAACATTTCTCGGCGAAAGCGGAGTATCTCGACTCGCCGGCGATTGACGAACGCGAGCAGGAAGTGCTGGTTCGCACCGCTATCAGCCAGTTTGAAGGCTATATCAAGCTGAACAAAAAGATCCCACCGGAAGTGCTGACGTCGCTGAACAGCATCGACGATCCGGCACGCCTGGCGGATACCATCGCGGCGCACATGCCGCTGAAGCTGGCTGACAAGCAGTCTGTGCTTGAGATGTCCGACGTCAACGAACGTCTGGAATATCTGATGGCGATGATGGAATCGGAAATCGATCTGCTGCAGGTTGAGAAGCGCATTCGCAACCGCGTCAAAAAGCAGATGGAGAAATCCCAGCGCGAGTACTATCTGAACGAGCAAATGAAAGCGATTCAGAAAGAACTCGGCGAGATGGACGACGCCCCGGACGAAAACGAAGCGCTGAAGCGTAAGATCGACGCGGCGAAAATGCCGAAAGAGGCGAAAGAAAAAACCGAAGCGGAACTGCAGAAGCTGAAGATGATGTCGCCGATGTCTGCGGAAGCGACCGTCGTGCGTGGCTACATCGACTGGATGGTGCAGGTGCCGTGGAACGCGCGCAGTAAGGTCAAAAAAGACCTGCGCCAGGCCCAGGAGATCCTTGATACCGATCACTATGGCCTGGAGCGCGTGAAGGATCGCATCCTTGAATATCTCGCGGTGCAGAGCCGGGTGAACAAAATCAAGGGGCCAATCCTCTGTCTGGTGGGACCGCCGGGGGTAGGTAAAACCTCGTTAGGTCAATCCATCGCCAAAGCAACCGGACGTAAATACGTACGTATGGCGTTAGGTGGCGTGCGCGATGAAGCGGAAATTCGCGGTCATCGTCGGACCTATATTGGCTCGATGCCGGGCAAACTGATCCAGAAAATGGCGAAAGTGGGGGTGAAAAACCCGTTGTTCCTGCTGGATGAGATTGACAAAATGTCTTCCGACATGCGCGGCGACCCGGCTTCTGCGTTGCTTGAGGTGCTGGATCCGGAACAGAACGTGGCCTTTAACGACCACTATCTGGAAGTGGATTACGATCTCAGCGATGTGATGTTCGTGGCGACGTCTAACTCCATGAACATTCCGGCGCCGCTGCTGGACCGTATGGAAGTGATTCGCCTCTCCGGTTACACCGAAGATGAAAAGCTGAACATCGCCAAGCGTCACCTGCTGCCGAAGCAGATCGAACGTAACGCGCTGAAGAAAGGCGAGCTGACCGTCGACGATAGTGCCATTATCGGCATTATTCGTTACTACACGCGTGAAGCGGGGGTTCGTAGCCTGGAGCGTGAAATCTCAAAGCTGTGCCGTAAAGCCGTTAAACAGCTGCTGCTGGATAAATCGCTGAAACACATCGAGATTAACGGTGAGAATCTGCATGATTATCTCGGCGTGCAGCGCTTTGACTATGGCCGTGCCGATAGCGAGAACCGCGTCGGTCAGGTGACCGGTCTGGCGTGGACGGAGGTGGGGGGCGATCTGCTGACCATCGAAACCGCCTGCGTACCAGGCAAAGGCAAGCTGACCTACACCGGTTCGCTGGGTGAGGTAATGCAGGAATCGATTCAGGCTGCGCTGACCGTGGTGCGTTCGCGGGCGGACAAACTGGGCATTAACGCCGACTTCTACGAGAAGCGTGATATTCACGTCCACGTCCCGGAAGGGGCGACGCCGAAGGATGGTCCTAGCGCGGGTATTGCCATGTGTACGGCGCTGGTCTCCTGCCTGACCGGTAACCCGGTACGCGCTGATGTGGCGATGACCGGTGAAATCACTCTGCGTGGTCAGGTGCTGCCGATCGGCGGTCTGAAGGAAAAACTGCTGGCGGCGCATCGCGGCGGCATTAAGACTGTTCTGATTCCTGATGAGAACAAACGCGACCTTGAAGAAATTCCAGATAACGTTATCGCCGATTTGGATATCCATCCGGTGAAACGAATCGAGGAAGTTCTGACACTTGCGCTGCAGAACGAACCGTTCGGCATGCAGGTTGTGACCGCGAAATAGTGATTCTGCGCAAATTGCGCTAATAAAAATAGGGCTGGTAAGTCATTTCGGACTTGCCAGCCTTTTTTTGTGTAGCTAACTTAGATCGCTGGCAGGGGGGTCATCGACAACTGCTGTTGTAAGGGCATGACAGTCCTGATATAACTGCTGCGCGGTCGCACTATGAAGGACTCAGGTGCGATATAAATTATAAAGAGAGGAAGAGAACAGTGAATAAATCTCAACTGATTGACAAAATTGCTGCGGGTGCGGACATTTCTAAAGCTGCAGCTGGACGTGCGTTAGATGCTTTAATCGCTTCTGTTACTGAATCTCTGCAGGCTGGGGATGACGTTGCGCTGGTAGGTTTTGGTACCTTTGCTGTTAAAGAACGTGCCGCCCGTACTGGTCGCAACCCACAAACAGGTAAAGAAATTACTATCGCTGCCGCAAAAGTGCCGGGCTTCCGTGCTGGTAAAGCGCTGAAAGACGCGGTGAACTGATCGGCTTTCCCGTCAGGGAATGTGACGAAGTACAAGGGCGCATCGTGAGATGTGCCTTTTTTATTGCCTTTTCAGACCACTTTATGTGTGTTTATCGCCACTTGTGGGCTGACAATCACCCTGTTTTCTTGTCAAAATACGTCCTCACGCGCGGCGGCCATCACGTGCTATGCTGCGCGAGCTAAAGTCATCTACAGCGGAGCGTTGTTACACCATGATGGACAACCTACGCACGGCCGCCAACAGCGTCGTGCTCAAGATTATTTTCGGTATCATTATCGTCTCGTTCATTTTGACCGGGGTGAGTGGTTACCTGATTGGCGGTGGCAAAAACTATGCCGCAAAAGTGAATGGCCAGGAGATTGGCCGTGGGCAGTTTGAAAATGCCGTCGCCAGCGAACGTAACCGTATGCAGCAGCAGCTTGGCGACCAGTTCTCCGAGCTGGCGGCGAACGAAAACTACATGAAAACCATGCGCCAGCAGGTGCTGAACCGCCTGATCGATGAATCGCTTCTGGATCAGTATGCCCGCGAGCTGGGCCTCAGCATCAGCGATGAGCAGGTGAAGCAGGCGATCTTCCAGACCCAGGCTTTCCAGACGAACGGTAAGTTCGACAACCAGCGTTTCAGCGGTATTGTCGCCCAGATGGGGATGACCACCGATCAGTACGCTCAGGCGCTGCGTAACCAGCTGACCACACAGCAGCTGATTAACGCCATTGCGGGTACCGACTTCATGCTGCCGGGTGAGTCCGATCAGCTGGCGGCGCTGGTGTCTCAGCAGCGTGTCGTCCGCGAAGCGACCATCAACGTGAATGCCCTGGCGGCAAAACAGACGGCCAGCGATGAGGAAATCAACGCTTTCTGGCAGCAGAATCAGGCCCGTTTTATGGCGCCGGAGCAGTTCCGCGTCAGCTATATCAAAATGGATGCCGCCAGCATGCAGGAGAGCGCCTCTGACGAAGAGATTCAGTCATGGTACGACCAGCATAAGGATCAGTTCACTCAGCCGCAGCGCAACCGCTACAGCGTGATTCAGACCAAAACGGAAGCCGATGCGAAAGCGGTGCTGGCCGAGCTGCAAAAAGGGGCAGATTTCGCCACGCTGGCGAAAGAAAAATCGACCGATATTATCTCTGCCCGCAACGGCGGCGATATGGGGTGGATGGAAGAGGCCTCTACGGTGCCAGAGCTGAAAGATGCCGGGCTGAAAGAGAAAGGCCAGCTGTCTGGCGTGATCAAATCCTCGGTTGGCTTCCTGGTGGCCCGTCTGGACGACGTCCAGCCGGCGCAGGTGAAGCCGCTGGCTGACGTGCGTAATGACATTGCGGCGAAAGTGAAGCAGGAAAAAGCGCTGGATGCTTACTACGCGCTGCAGCAGAAGGTGAGCGATGCGGCCAGCAACGATAATGAATCGCTGGCGGGCGCGGCGCAGGTCGCCGGACTGAAGGTGGTGGAAACCGGCTGGTTTGGCCGCGATAACCTGCCGGAAGAGCTGAACTTTAAACCGGTCGCTGACGCTATCTTCAACGGCGGTCTGGTGGGTGAGAACGGCGCGCCGGGCAGCAACTCCGACATCATTACCGTTGACGGCGATCGCGCATTTGTTCTGCGCATCAGCGAGCACAAAGCCGAGGCGGTGAAGCCGCTGGCTGAAGTGAAGGCGCAGGTTAGCGATATCGTTAAGCACAATAAAGCGGAACAGCAGGCGAAACTGGACGCCGACAAGCTGCTGGCGGCGCTGAAAGACGGCAAAGGCGATGAAGCGATGAAGGCGGCTGGCCTGAGCTTTGGCGCGCCGCAGACGCTTTCCCGTACCGGCCAGGATCCGCTGAGCCAGCTGGCATTCACTCTGCCGCTGCCGCAGCAGGGCAAACCGGTCTACGGCGTTGGCAGCAATATGCAAGGCGATGTGGTGCTGGTGGCGCTGGATGAAGTGAAAGCAGGCAACATGCCGGAAGAGCAGAAGAAGGCCATGGTTCAGGGGATTACCCAGAACAATGCCCAAATCGCTTTCGAAGCGCTGATGAGCAACCTGCGCAAGGCGGCGAAAATTAAGCTGGGCGACAGCATCGACCAGCAGCAGTAATTTCGCGTCGTCTCGCAAAAATGAGCAACATGATGTAATCCTCAAGGGCCGCTTTCGCGGCCCTTTCCATTTCTGTGATTTGCCTTTTGTCGGCCATCCGCACTGACGCTATCGTAACCTTGCTGTCTACACACAAGGAGATATCAGCATGAAATATGGAATAAAAACACTGATGGCCGCGGGCGTTCTGGTTTTCGCGGTAGGCGTACAGGGCGCGCTGGCGGCACCCGCCAGCGGTAAAGCGGCGGTGAATAAAGAAAATGTGCAGGCGACCGCTTCGGCGAAGGCGGAAGCGGTGCCCGGCGACACCGACAACGGGGCGACAAAAGTCAGCATTAACCACGCCAGCGCCGAACAGCTGGCGCAGGCGTTGAATGGCGTAGGGTTGAAAAAAGCCCAGGCCATTGTCAGCTACCGCGAAGAGTACGGGCCGTTCAAAACCCTCGATGATCTGAAGCAGGTCCCGGGAATGGGGAGCGCGTTGGTGGAGCGCAATTTAGCCCATCTGACGCTGTAAATTTTATGCCAGACCTTGCACAGCGGTGATTTTTTGCCAGGATAAAGAGGTTGCATCAAGTGGTGTGACCTCTTACCTCACAAACAACAATAACAGAAAGGCATTAGTGCTATGCAGACACAAATTAAAGTTCGCGGCTATCATCTGGACGTCTACCAGCATGTGAACAACGCACGTTACCTGGAGTTCCTTGAGGAAGCCCGCTGGGACGGCCTGGAAAACAGCCCCGCGTTTCAGTGGATGATGGAGAAAAACATCGCCTTCGTGGTGGTGAATATCAATATTAACTACCGTCGTCCGGCGGTGCTGGGCGATGTGCTGACAGTGAGCAGCAAACTGGAGCAACTCAACGGCAAAAGCGGCACCCTTAGTCAGGTGGTCACCCTCAACCCCAATGGCGAAGTGGTAGCCGATGCGCTGATTACCTTTGTCTGTATCGATTTGAAGACCCAGAAGGCGCTGCCACTGGAAGGGGAGTTGCGTGAGAAACTTGACCAGATGAACTTGCGCTAACAACCGACGTGCGAGTGACGGGCCCACGGCAGGTGATGAACCCGTAGCCCCGGTAAGCGTCGCGCTACCGGGGAATTTGAGTCAAAGCTCCGGTAAATCGCGCCCCGGAGGCTATGCCTGTGCCAGCCCGGTTTTTTGCTTCATCACCGCCATTACGCCAACCTTGTCCCCCAGATACTGGTTGAGTCCGTTTGCGCGCAGGTTACAGGCGGCGCACTGGCCGCAGCCATCGCCCTTAATGCCGTTGTAGCAGGTGAGGGTTTCCTGGCGCACCAGATCCAGCTGACCCCAGAAGTCGGCAAGCGCCCAGGTCTCGGCTTTATTCAGCCACATCAGCGGCGTCTCAAAGCGAATGTCTTTCGCCATCCCAAGGCTGACGGCGTGGTGCAGCGCTTTGACAAACTCATCGCGACAGTCCGGGTAGCCGGAGAAGTCGGTCTCGCACACGCCGGTGATGATGGCTTCGGCTTTCACCTGATAGGCGTAGATTGCCGTCAGGGTTAAAAACAGAATATTGCGCCCGGGGACAAAGGTGTTGGGAATGCCCTCGGCATCAGGCTGATAGTCCGGTACCGGAATGTTATCGCGGGTCAGGCTGCTGACTGCCAGTTCGTTGAGCAGAGTGACGTCCAGCACTTTATGCGCGACGGCGCCCAGTTTCAGGGCGAGTTCGCGCGCAACGTCGATTTCCGCGCGGTGGCGTTGGCCATAATCAAAAGTGACGCAATGCACTTCATCATACTGTTGCAGAGCCTGCACCAGACAGGTGGTTGAATCTTGTCCTCCGCTGAAGACAACTACGGCGCGTTTCATGGCAATTCCTGACTAAATGAGTAAAGGCGCTATGGTAGCGCCAGACGCGCGCGGCGACCAGCTCTCTCACGTCAACGAGGCCGGCAGCCAGGCGCTGGCGAAGTCAAACCAGCCCCGGGCGTTGAGGCGCAGGCCATTAACCCCCGGTGGCGCGCTGATCCGATAGTTATACTTGAACAGCGGCGTCATGATGGCGTCTTCCATCAGACTGTTGAACACGTTGCGCAGCGCATCGTTGCGGCTGCGGGCGTCGGGCTGAGACTGCACGGCGTCTAATGTCGCCTGCAGATGGGCATATTGCGCCCCGGTCAGCAAATTAGGCCACAGCATATCGCAGCGCAGCCACTGCTCCAGGGCGTACTCCGGCGCTTCGCCGATCAGTCGGTCTCCCATCATCAGGTCGGCCTGCCCCAGATGCTGACAGCCTTCCCAGTTTTTGGCGTCATGAAAAATGATCGTCAGTTCGCAGCCCAGCAGAGCCAGCCGTTGCCTCAGTTGCTCGGCCATCGCATGAAGCTCGACCGGCAGATGATAGAGCAGAGTGAGCCTGGCCGGCAGCGGCACCGCGTTGTTTTCCGGTCCCTGCGGGATGGACCATCCCGGCAGCACCTCATGGCTTGGCGTAATCAGATCCTCCTCCAGCGGCAGCGTTTCCAGCAGCGACGAGTGATGGATTATCGACACTAGCCGCTGGGCCTGCGTTTTACTAAGACGCGGGCTGTGGCGCAGGGTCAGATAGCAGAAGCCAAGGCTGATACGGTTGCTGACCTGGCGCAGATTGTGGAGCTCTTCGCGATCGCCGATGGTGATCTGCACCGGGTGGCGGCAGCTGGTGCCGAGATCGCGGTCAAAGAGCTGAGGAGTGATCCAGTATTCCACCGCCTGGATCAGCGGATGCTGCAGGTGATACCGGGGATGGTTCTCCAGGCGGACGAGTTCCGGACTAAACCGCTTCAGGCGGAATGGCCCGCAGCCGATGGCCGGATCGTCGGGATGTGCCAGCACGCTGCAGTAGCTGGCCAGGCGGAACGGCAGCCAGTAGTCAGGACGATGCAGCGTGATGGTGAGACACTGGGCGTGAGTGACATCGATACGGCTGATGCTGGCGAAGAGGGTCCGTAAGGCGGGCAGCTCAAGCAGCAACTGTAACCGCTGCCGTAGCTGTGCGGTTTGCACCGCATCGCCATTGTGCCAGTACAGCGTGGAGCGAATGTAAAAATGCCAGCGCAGGCCGTCCGGCGAGACCTGCCAGTGATGCGCCAGATCGCCGATCGGCATATTGTCGCCTTCATCGAAGCGCGTCAGCCCGGCATAGATCTGCCCGGCCAGATGCTGCTCGGCACGTCCGGGGAGAAAGCCAGGACGCAGCGGCTCCAGTGGGCGATAGTAAGGAATACGCAGCGTCGGAGTATTGTTTTGCCACTGACCGCCGAGGAAGGGATGGAGCAGGGCTTTCAGCTCCACCGGGGCCAGCTGCGCCAGCTCCAGCGCGTTTTGCTGCTGACCGTTGTTCAGCGCCTGCTCCATCATCTCGTTGCGCAGACTTTCCGGGGTTTTGTGAAATGAGAGCTGTCCGCGTTTGCCGCGCCCGGAGCTGGCCTGCCAGCTTAGCCACCCCGCCTCCTGCGCCTGACGCAGCAGAGTGCGGACGTGGCGTTCGCTACAAAAACAGCGCTCCGCCAGTTCGCCGACGGTCACCTGCTGCGGCGCCCCGGCTGAGGGTTGCCACAATCGCTGGTATTGATTTAAACGGTGTAAGAGTCGCATGGGGGCCGTCATCCACCGGGCCGCTGTAAACCCGGAACAATTAATAATATCTATTCACTATTACTTCCGTATATCCCAGGTGATACTGCAACACAAGCGAAGCCCATCACACATCGGGGAATACACCATGGCAAAACTGGCCGCATTTGATATGGACGGCACCCTGCTGATGCCGGACCATCGTCTCGGCGAGCAAACGCTCACCGCGCTGAAACGGCTGCGGGAACGTAATATCACCCTGACGTTCGCTACCGGTCGCCATGTGCTGGAGATGCACCATGTGATTGGCGAATTTTCCCTGGACGCATTTCTGATCACCGGCAACGGGACGCGCATCCATTCGCTGGAAGGGGAGGAGCTTTATCGCCAGGATCTCGCTCCCGAGGCGGCGGAAGCGGTGCTGCACAGCAAATGGGATACTCAGGCCAGCATGCATGTGTTTAACGATGGCGGCTGGTTCACCGGTCAGGCAAGGCCTGAATTGTTGCAAGCGCATGTCTTCAGCGGCTTTCACTATCAACTGTGCGATCCGAAACGCATGTCGGCGCAGCATGTCACCAAGATCTGTTTTTGCGGCGATCATGACGATCTCCGCCGCCTGCGGATCCAACTGAATGAGACGCTGGGCGATCGCGCGTTTCTCTGCTTCTCGGCGATGGACTGTCTGGAAGTGCTGCCGGTCGGGTGTAATAAAGGTGCGGCGCTGGCGGTGCTCAGCCAGCACTTAGGCTTCACCCTGCAGGAGTGCATGGCGTTTGGCGATGCGATGAATGACCGCGAGATGCTGGGCAGCGTTGGGCGGGGTTTTATCATGGGCAACGCGATGCCGCAGCTGAAAGCCGAGCTGCCGCATCTTCCGGTTATCGGAGACTGCCGGCATCAGGCGGTCTCCCACTTTTTAACGCATTGGCTGGATAATCCTGATCTTCCTTATTCCCCCGAATAGAGAGACCCTTCCGGCAAGCCAGATAGTTTTCTATCTGGCTTTTTTTATCGCCTGCCGACCAGCGCGGCGATCTCCGCCTGCCTGGGCGCGATATCGCCGATATTGGCGGCCACCCACTGCGGGTTGTAATAGGTTTCCAGGTAGCGCTCACCGCTGTCGCACAACAGCGTGACGATGGAACCCGTTCGCCCTTCCTCGCGCATCCGCGCGGCCAGCTGCAATACGCCCCACATATTGGTGCCGGTAGAAGCGCCGACCTTGCGCCCAAGCTGTGTTTCCAGCCACAGGGCGGTGGCCACGCTCGCCGCATCCGGTACGCGCAGCATCTCGTCGACGACGTCGGGAATAAATGACGGTTCGACGCGTGGGCGGCCGATGCCTTCAATTTTGCTGCCGACCGGGCTGCGCAGGGTGGCGTCGCGGGTCTGCCAGTATTCGAGGAAGACCGAATTCTGCGGATCAACGACCATCAGCTGCGTCTCATGGCCCTGGCTGCGAATATAGCGGCCAATGGTTGCCGAGGTGCCGCCGGTGCCGGCGCTCATGACGATCCATGACGGCTGCGGGTGCGGTTCATGGCTCATCTGACGGAAAATACTGTCGGCGATATTGTTATTGCCGCGCCAGTCGGTGGCCCGCTCGGCAAAGGTGAATTGATCCATATAATGGCCGTTCAGCTCGCGGGCCAGCGTTTCGGAAGCATCGTAGATTTCGCAGGCGCTCTGCACAAAATGGCAGCGTCCGCCGTAAAACTCGATCTGTTCGATCTTACGTTTGGCGGTGCAGGAAGGCATCACGGCGATAAACGGCAGCCCCAGCAGGCGGGCGAAGTAGGCCTCCGAAACGGCGGTTGAACCCGAGGAGGATTCAATAATCGGCGTACCTTCTTTGATCCAGCCGTTGCACAGGCCATAGAGAAACAGCGACCGCGCCAGGCGATGTTTAAGGCTGCCGGTGGGGTGGGTGCTTTCATCTTTCAGATACAGGTGGATGCCCGGAAAAGCGGGCAGCGCCAGACGGATCAGGTGCGTGTCGGCGGAGCGCTGATAGTCGGCGTTGATTTCGCTAATGGCATGTTTAACCCAGGCGCTATTCATCGTGATTTCCTGTTTGTCATTTTGTGCCTAGCTTAGCGGAAAGCGCAGGAAAAATTGTTGCCATTTAGCCTTTGGATTACCATTATGAGAGCAAAATTTTCTCTTCGGATGCCCTATGCTAGATAAAATTGACCGTAAGCTGCTGGCGCTGCTGCAGGAAGATTGCACCCTCTCTTTGCAGGCGCTGGCCGATGCCGTTAATCTGACCACCACGCCCTGCTGGAAGCGCCTGAAACGGCTCGAAGATGAAGGTATTTTGCGCGGGCGCGTCGCCTTACTGGATGCGGAAAAGGTGGGGCTGGGCCTGACGGCGTTTGTCCTGATCAAGACTCAGCATCACAGCAGCGACTGGTATGGCCATTTTGTGAGCGAAGTGACGCAGATGGCGGAGGTGCTCGGCTTCTGGCGGATGGCAGGAGAGTATGATTACCTGCTGCGGGTGCAGGTGGCCGATATGAAACGCTATGACGATTTTTATAAACGTTTAGTGAACAGCGTGCCGGGGCTGTCGGATGTCACTTCGAGTTTTGCCATGGAACAGATAAAATATACCACCGCCTTGCCTGTCGAATAACGGTATTGCGCCGTAACCCATTACAAATCAGGATTTTACTGCTTGCGATTATTTGCTCAACTCAGCTGGTACTTCCGCCGGGAGTGGCGCCGCTATCTTGGCGCGATTGCCCTGCTGGCCATTATTGCCGTCCTGCAGCTTATTCCGCCGAAGGTGGTGGGCATTGTGGTGGACGGCGTGACGCAACAACATTACACCGCAGAGAAGGTGTGGATGTGGATCGGCGCGCTGGTGCTGGTCGCGGTAATGGTTTACCTGCTGCGCTATGTCTGGCGCGTGCTGCTGTTCGGCGCCTCTTACCAGCTGGCGGTCGAACTGCGGGAAGATTTTTACCGGCAACTGAGCCGCCAGCATCCGGCATTCTATTTGCGCCATCGCACTGGCGATCTGATCGCCCGCGCCACCAACGATGTTGACCGGGTGGTATTTGCCGCCGGTGAAGGGGTGTTAACCCTAGTGGATTCGATGGTGATGGGCTGTGCGGTATTGATTGTGATGTCGACGCAGATTAGCTGGCAGCTCACCCTGCTGGCGCTGTTGCCGATGCCGCTGATGGCGCTGGCGATCAAACGCAACGGCGATGCGCTTCACGAACGTTTTCGCGTGGCCCAGGCGGCCTTTTCCAGCCTTAACGATCGCACACAGGAGAGCCTGACCAGCATCCGCATGATTAAGGCTTTTGGGCTGGAGGATCGCCAGTCGGCGCAGTTTGCCGCCGATGCCGCCGATACCGGCGCGAAAAATATGCGCGTGGCACGCATTGAGGCGCGTTTCGACCCCACCATCTATATCGCCATCGGGGCCGCTAACCTGCTGGCTATCGGCGGCGGCAGCTGGATGGTGATCCACGGCAGCCTGACGCTGGGCCAGCTGACCAGCTTTGTGATGTATCTTGGCCTGATGATCTGGCCGATGCTGGCGCTGGCGTGGATGTTTAACATTGTTGAGCGCGGTAGCGCGGCCTATGGCCGTATCCGCACGATGCTCGAAGAGGCGCCAGCGGTAGACGACGGTACTGAAGCAGTGCCGGCAGGCCGCGGTGTCCTGCAGGTTGCCATCCGCAACTTCATCTATCCGCAGGCGAGTAAACCTTCGCTGGAGCAGGTTAATTTTACCCTCCAGCCGGGGCAAATGCTGGGTATCTGCGGGCCGACGGGCGCCGGTAAAAGTACCATTCTGGCGCTGCTGCAACGTCATTTTGACGTCACCAGCGGCGAGATCCGCTTTCACGATCTGCCGCTGCCGCGTCTGCAGCTCGACAGCTGGCGCGCCCGGCTGGCGGTGGTCAATCAGACGCCATTTTTATTCTCCGACACCGTCGCCAATAATATCGCGCTGGGCAAACCGGATGCGACACCGGCGCAGATTGAACGCGTGGCACGGCTGGCCAGCGTGCATGACGACATTCTGCGCCTGCCCCAGGGGTACGATACCGAGGTGGGCGAGCGCGGCGTGATGCTCTCCGGCGGCCAGAAACAACGCATCTCGATTGCCCGCGCTCTGCTGCTGGAGGCTGAAATTTTGATCCTTGATGATGCTTTGTCGGCGGTAGATGGTCGTACGGAGCACCAGATCCTGCACAACCTGCGCCAGTGGGGGGAGGGGCGGACGGTGATTATCAGCGCCCACCGGCTGTCGGCGCTGACCGAGGCCAGTGAAATTCTGGTGTTACAGCATGGGCATATTGCCCAGCGTGGCCGCCATGAGGCGCTGGCCGTGCAGCCAGGCTGGTACCGCGACATGTATCGTTACCAGCAGCTGGAAGCCGCGCTTGACGAGGTTCCGCAGGCGCAAGAGGAGGCCCTGGATGCGTAGCTTTACCGAACTCTGGCCGACGCTTAAACGCCTGCTGGCCTATGGTTCTCCCTGGCGTAAGCCGCTGGCCATTGCGGTGGGGATGATGTGGATCGCGGCGGCGGCGGAAGTGAGCGGCCCGCTGCTCATCAGCTATTTCATCGATAATATGGTGGCGAAGCATACGCTCCCGCTGAAGCTGGTGGCAGGCCTGGCGGTAGCCTATATCGGCCTGCAGCTGCTGGCGGCGTTACTGCACTATAACCAGTCGCTGCTGTTTAACCGCGCCGCGGTCGGCGTCGTCCAGCAGTTGCGTAGCGATGTAATGGATGCCGCCCTGCATCAGCCGCTCAGCGAGTTTGATACCCAGCCGGTTGGGCAGCTTATCTCGCGGGTGACCAACGATACGGAAGTCATTCGCGATCTGTACGTGACGGTGGTGGCGACGGTGCTGCGCAGCGCGGCGCTGATCGGCGCGATGCTGGTGGCGATGTTTAGCCTCGACTGGCGGATGGCGCTGGTGGCGATCGCGATCTTCCCGGCGGTGCTGATCGTGATGATCATCTATCAGCGCTATAGCACGCCGATCGTGCGCCGGGTGCGCGCCTGGCTTGCTGATATCAACGATGGTTTCAACGAAGTGATCAACGGCATGGGGGTGATCCAGCAGTTCCGCCAGCAGGCGCGCTTTGGCGAACGGATGCGCGAGGCCAGCTATGCCCACTATCTGGCGCGGATGCAGACGTTGCGCCTCGACGGTTTTCTGCTGCGCCCGCTGCTGAGCCTTTTTTCCTCGCTGGTGCTGTGCGGGCTGCTGATGCTGTTTGGCTTTAGCGCGGTGGGCACGATCGAGGTCGGGGTCCTGTACGCGTTTATCAGCTATCTCGGACGCCTTAACGAGCCGCTTATTGAGCTGACCACCCAGCAGTCGATGCTGCAGCAGGCGGTGGTCGCCGGCGAACGCGTTTTTGAGCTGATGGATCGCCCGCGCCAGGCGTGGGGCTCGGATGACGCGCCGCTGAGCAGCGGCCGGGTGGAAATTGACCATCTCTCCTTTGCCTACCGGGGGGATCGACTGGTCCTGCAGGATATCAGTCTGGATATTCCCTCCCGCAGCTTCGTGGCGCTGGTCGGGCATACCGGCAGCGGGAAGAGTACTCTCGCGAGTCTGATGATGGGCTATTACCCGTTAACCCACGGGGAGATCCGCATCGATGGCCGGCCGCTTGCTTCCCTCAGCCACAGCGCGTTGCGTCGGGGCATCGCGATGGTGCAACAGGATCCGGTGGTGCTGGCGGATACCTTCTACGCCAACGTCGCGCTGGGTCGGGATATCAGTGAGACGCAGGTCTGGGAAGCGCTGGAGGCGGTGCAACTGGCGGAGGTGGCGCGCAGCATGAGCGATGGCCTGTACACTCAGCTGGGCGAGCAGGGCAATAACCTCTCCGTTGGGCAGAAACAGCTGTTGGCGCTGGCGCGCGTGCTGGTGGAGACCCCGCAGGTATTGATTCTGGATGAGGCGACGGCAAACATCGACTCCGGCACCGAGCAGGCGATCCAGCAGGCTCTGGCGAAAGTCCGCCAGCATACCACCCTCGTGGTTATCGCCCATCGACTGTCAACCATCGTTGAGGCCGATACCATCCTGGTGCTGCATCGCGGTCAGGCTGTCGAGCGGGGCACCCATCAGCAGCTGCTGGCGGCGAAGGGTCGTTACTGGCAGATGTATCAGCTGCAGCTGGCTGGCGAAGAGCTGGCGGCCAGCGCCCGGGAAGAGTCGCTCAGCGCCTGATGCACCACCAGCAGGCAGCGAACAAAGCGTGGCCTGCTGTGGTGCAAAAACGTTACATCAAATGCACTGTTGTGGTGCATTTTTGCGCTGCAAACGCGTTTCAGCAGGCAATTGTCTGACCTGTCCCCTGTTTTTTACCATCAAAGGGCCGCTCTGCGGCCTTTTTTCATTTCTGGCATAGCCCTTGCTTTATATCCATCGTGTTAGCTGCGGCCATTACCGAATACTGCCTGGAGGGGACTTATGAAGCTGGTTACCGTGGTAATCAAACCATTCAAACTGGAAGACGTGCGTGAAGCCTTGTCTTCCATCGGCATTCAGGGCCTGACGGTCACTGAAGTCAAGGGCTTTGGCCGTCAGAAAGGTCATGCGGAGCTCTACCGCGGCGCCGAGTATAGCGTCAACTTTCTGCCAAAAGTGAAGATTGATGTGGCGATTGCCGACGATCAGCTGGATGAAGTCATCGATGTGATCAGCAAAGCGGCTTACACCGGAAAAATTGGCGACGGCAAAATTTTTGTCGCTGAATTGCAGCGCGTCATTCGCATCCGTACCGGCGAAGCTGACGAAGCGGCACTGTAATTTCCAGACCACACAGTGATGGGGAACGAAACAATGAAAATGGCAACAATGAAATCGGGTCTGGGGGCATTAGCCCTTCTTCCGGGACTGGCAATGGCCGCGCCCGCAGTGGCGGACAAAGCCGATAACGCGTTTATGATGATTTGCACCGCGCTGGTTCTGTTTATGACCATCCCGGGGATCGCGCTGTTTTACGGCGGCCTGATCCGCGGCAAAAACGTCCTTTCCATGCTGACTCAGGTGATTGTGACCTTTGGCCTGGTCTGCGTACTGTGGGTGATTTATGGCTATACCCTGGCCTTCGGCACCGGCGGCAGCTTCTTCGGTAGCTTTGACTGGGTGATGCTGAAAAATATTGAACTGAAAGCGCTGATGGGCACCTTCTATCAGTACATCCACGTGGCCTTCCAGGGCTCGTTCGCCTGTATCACCGTCGGGCTGATCGTGGGGGCGCTGGCTGAGCGTATTCGTTTCTCCGCCGTGCTGATTTTCGTGGTGGTGTGGATGACGCTCTCTTATGTTCCGATTGCGCACATGGTCTGGGGCGGCGGTCTGCTGGCGACCCACGGTGCGCTGGACTTCGCGGGCGGCACCGTTGTACACATCAACGCCGCGGTTGCCGGGCTGGTGGGTGCGTACATGATGGGCAAACGTGTGGGCTTCGGCAAAGAAGCGTTCAAACCGCACAATCTGCCGATGGTGTTCACCGGAACCGCCATCCTCTACGTGGGCTGGTTCGGCTTCAACGCCGGCTCCGCCAGCGCAGCGAACGAAATTGCCGCATTGGCTTTCGTCAACACCGTCGTCGCCACAGCGGCTGCCATCCTGGCGTGGACCTTTGGCGAATGGGCCCTGCGCGGTAAACCTTCACTGCTGGGCGCCTGCTCCGGGGCGATTGCCGGTCTGGTTGGCGTCACACCAGCCTGTGGGTATATCGGTGTCGGTGGGGCGTTGATTGTGGGTATCGCATCTGGTCTGGCGGGCATCTGGGGCGTAACGGCGCTGAAACGCTGGCTGCGGGTTGATGACCCTTGCGACGTCTTCGGCGTCCACGGCGTCTGCGGCATCGTCGGCTGTATCCTGACCGGTATCTTCGCGGCCACCTCTCTGGGCGGCGTGGGTTATGCAGAAGGCGTCACCATGGGCCATCAGCTGCTGGTGCAACTCGAGAGTATCGCGATTACCATCGTCTGGTCGGGCGTTGTCGCTTTCATTGGCTACAAAGTGGCGGACATGACCGTGGGGCTGCGCGTACCAGAAGAGCAGGAGCGCGAAGGACTGGACGTCAACAGCCATGGCGAAAACGCCTACAACGCCTGATAGAAAACCCTTCTCCCTGTAGCAAAAAGCCTCCCGTCAGGGAGGCTTTTTTTATGCGTTGCGGTTACGCATCACCCCTTCCTGGACCGTTGAAGCCACCAGCGTTCCATCCTGAGTGTAGAACTCGCCGCGGACGAAGCCACGGGCGCTGGAGGCCGAGGTGCTTTCAACGCTGTATAACAGCCATTCATTGATATTAAACGGCCGGTGGAACCACATTGAGTGGTCGATAGTGGCGACCTGCATGCCAGGCTCAAGGAAGCCGACGCCGTGCGGCTGCAGCGCCACCGGCAGGAAATTAAAGTCCGAGGCATAGCCCAGCAGATATTGATGAATGCGCAGATCGTCGGGAACAGCGCCATTGGCGCGCAGCCACACCTGGCGCACCGGTTCAGCAATATGCCCTTTCATCGGGTTATGAAATTCGACCGGGCGGATCTCCAGCGGTTTATCACAGAGGAATTTATCTTTTACCTGCGGTGGCAGAAGGTGTGCCAGCTTGCGGGCGATATCGGTTTCCGAGTGCAGGCCGTCAGGAGAGGGGGCCGGCGGCATCGCTTTCTGATGCTCATAGCCGTGCTCTGGCGCCTGGAATGAGGCGGTCATATAGAAGATTGGCTTCCCGTTCTGAATGGCGGCCACTCGCCGGGCGCTAAAGCTGTTGCCGTCGCGCAGTACTTCCACATCGTAGACGATCGGTTTCTGGCTGTCGCCGGGGCGCAGAAAGTAGCTGTGAAACGAATGTACCAGACGTTCAACGGGCACGGTCTCTTTTGCCGCATACAGCGCCTGGCCCACCACCTGGCCGCCAAAAACCTGGCGCAATCCCAGGTCTTCGCTCTGTCCGCGGAATAACCCTTCCTCAATTTTTTCCAGATCTAATAATGCCAGCAGGTTAGAGAGTGCCTGACTCATACTTATCCTCAATTAATGATAGCGGCGCAGCGCGGTGCGCGTGATGTGGCAAAGTATAACCTGGAATCGCAAGTGGTCCGATGGGTGTAATAATCTGAATAACGAGGGGGCAACAGGAACAAATCTGAGATCTGTGCCACACTTATTGACGACACGAAAGTTCCTGCCGGCGAAGCGGCGGAACATCCTCCTGGGTATTAAGGGATGATAAGGAGAACATCATGAAATTTGCCTATATGTTTAGTGCCTTAGCCGTCGCCGCGACGCTAACCGCCTGTGCTAATCACCACTCTACCAGTTCTTCGACTCAGGCAGCCGCGCCCGACCCTTATGGCATCGCGACGCTGAGCGTGGCACAGCAGCAGCCGAGCGTTACGGGGACGATTAATATCCGCCAGAGAATCGCTTTACCGCCGGATGCGGTACTGACGGTGACCCTGTCGGATGCTTCTCTGGCAGATGCGCCAGCCCGCGTGTTGTCGCAAAAAGCGGTGCGTACCGAAGGCAAACAGGCGCCATTTAACTTTGCCCTGCCTTACAATCCGGCAGACATTCAGCCGAACGCCCGTATTCTGCTGAGTGCCGCGATCGCGGTGAACGGCCAGCTAATGTTCATTACCGATACCGTGCAGACGGTGATAAACCAGGGTGGGACGCATGCCGACCTGACGCTGGTTCCGGTCACGCAGACCGCCGTCCCCGTTGCGCAATAAGCTCGCCGAGCCCCCTGACGGGGGCTTTTTTTTGTCTTCAGTAAACCCAGCGATAATGCTGGAGATCGATATGGCCGCTGCCGGAGACCTGAACCCCTTCGGCCAGCAACGCCTGGCGCTGTCGCTGAAGATCGGGCCCGGTGAGGGAGATATCGCCATGGCGATTGACCACCCGATGCCAGGGCAGGGTTGACCCTTCCGGCAGGCGCTTCAGTACGCCACCTACCTGGCGCGCGGCGCGCGGTGAACCGGCCAGGCGGGCGACATCGCCGTAGGTGGCGACATAGCCTTCCGGTATCGACGCCACGATATGCCAGACGCGTTGGGGGAATGTGTCGTGCGGATCCATGTTCAGCCCTGTTAACCGGAAAATGCCAGCATAAGCGCTGAGGCGCAGGCTGTACAGCCTGCCTCGGTTCAGGCGGGTTGTTCGACAGTGAAGGTCAGGGCCAGGCCGAGGATCTGCATGCCATGGACATTGTCAGACAGTGAACTGGCGATGAGGCTCTCGAGAAATTTCAACCGCTGCGAAGTGGCGTTAATGATCAGTTTCGCGCGCAGGCCCGGCATGGTCAGCGACGAAATGGGGTACACCACCCGGCCGCTGATGTAGACGGGCAGTTTGCGCAGTTCCACCTGGCGCAGCACGCCGACGGTGGAATAGAGCAGCGCCAGCGGCGTGACCGCCCGCACGGGGGTCTGGCTGATGGTCGCGAAGTCGAGCATTTTTTCCGGGCGCAGATAGTTCACGCCATGAAAGGCGATGGTCATCCCTTCAATAGCGGGTAAAGGCAGAGTGATGGTCTGTGGTGATGAGTCAGTCATTCGATTACCGTCGAGACAAGGTGCTGATGATTAAAGGTGACGTAAGAGGGCTAAGTATGGTGGATAACCCGGCAATGTGCTGAGCGCGTGCTCCCAATCTCACAGCCTGGCCGTGAGTTGTTGGTTTTATTGGCGTATTGTGCAATAAACCAGCAGGCGATCGGGGTGAGCTTGCAATTCACCAGGTCAGCAGGGATAATGCGCCAGCGCGTTGGGTAACTAACGCTCTCAATGGGGGCTCTGTTGGTTCTCCCGCAACGCTACTCTGTTTACCAGGTCAGGTCCGGAAGGAAGCAGCCAGAGCAGACGACGTGTGTGCCGGGATGTAGCTGGCAGGGCCCCCACCCATTTCGCCCTCCTGATATCTCCCTTGTATTTGTCCGGTCTTTATCCCTGCTATAATTAATATCTGATACGGATCACATATTATTTTTTGTTGCTAAAACAACCCGTTTTTATTCCATAATATTTACTTGTCATAAATCTGAAATGCTACTGAAATATTAATGTCATTTGCATGTCATAAATAAAAGGCATCTTATTGATGGGAATTTGTTGCCAGAGCCATGCTATAAAATATATCTCTGGATCAGCATGTTAACTTCGTGTATTAATTATGATGATTTTATTGCACGGGAAGCGTAGCTATGACCACAGTGGTTTTGAATGTAAAAATTGACGCCGAGTTAAAAGAGAAGCTGCGTCATTATGCGGAAGTGAATAACGAGAACCTGGGAACGGCAACGGAAAAGCTGCTGCAGCTGGCTTTTCAGCTGGAGGAATCAGCAGGTGAGGCGGGGGTGACGGAAGAGGACATTGACAGCCAGCATACCGAAGAGGAAGCGACCCCATTAACCCCTAAAGAAATCAAAGCATTAAGAAAACTTCTGAAGAAGAAAAAATGAAACAACAATTCTCTACAGCCAGCAACTATAGCGAAGCCTGCGATATGTTGCGCTCAGGATACGTA
Organism: Klebsiella sp. HMSC25G12; assembly: GCF_001807705.1. NCBI lineage: Bacteria > Pseudomonadati > Pseudomonadota > Gammaproteobacteria > Enterobacterales > Enterobacteriaceae > Klebsiella > Klebsiella sp. HMSC25G12. The sequence goes on from NZ_KV789778.1 coordinate 140,133, forward strand.
AAACACGTGCGCCTGAACTGGAATATCGGTAGTGATGAGTTCTTTCGCATTGCCTCCGACTGGTGTGACACCGGCGCTAAAATTAAAAAAGATGAAGATGGCTTTATTATTTCCCTGAAAGGGTTTCCTATTCCGCGTCAGCATTAATGAAATTGCCTTATTTCTGTCACCGGGATGCCATAACCAGAGGGCAGGATACTCAGGCAATTTTATAAAAACATCTCATATACCTCATGGATGATGGTCATTTGACGGGCTGATGCCAGCCCGTCGATATTTTCTTATATTATTTTCCGCAAACGCGTATTTTCCTTCTGTTCTGCAAGGCTTTGCCACAGCGGTTGTAGCGTGGAGAAGGCCTGGCGCAATGCTTCGTCTGGCAGTGTAAATGGCAGACGCAAATAGCGATCAAAGGCTCCCTCAAGACCAAAGCGCGTGCCGGTGCCGATATGGATCCCCTGACTTTCCGCACGCGCAGAGAACAGCGTGGCCAGCATGTCAGGGAGTTCCACCCAAAAAGAGAGCCCACCTTCCGGCGGCGTAAAGCGCCAGCGGGGAAAATATTCCGCCATTAACGTTTCGCACATGTCCCGGCGCGCCTTCAGCATTTCCCGCCGCGGCGGTAGCAGCGTGGCGGCATTGGCCAGCAGCCAGCTGCAGGCCAGTTGCTCCAGCAGAGGCGTACCCAAATCCAGGGAATCGCGAGCCTGAATAAGGGAGGCGATGGTTCGCGTACTGGCGCGGATCCAGCCGATGCGCAGTCCCCCCCAGAAACTTTTCCCGGCCGAACCAATAGTGATCACCGCGGCATCGGGATTAAAGCAGGCCAGCGGCGGAGGCGGTGGCGCGTTATACCAGAGATCAACCATGGTCTCGTCGATCACCAGCGTCGTCCGCGTCCTGGCGGCGATATCCGCGACCCGCTGGCGGGTGGGAGCATCCATACAGCGCCCGGTGGGATTGTGAAAATCCGGCATCAGCCACGCCAGACGCGGCGCGGTCTGCGCAATAGTCGCCGCGAGTCCATCACAGTCCCATCCCTGCTGTGGAAGCGCGACGCCGACCGGGCGGCAGGAGGCGCCCTGAATGGCGCTAATCGCCATCGGATAGGTGGGGGCGTCGATGACCACCCGGTCACCCGGGCCGGTAAACAGGCGGAGGATCAATGCGAAGGCGCTGAGGGCGCCGTTGACCACAATCACTTCATCGGGCCGCGTCGGCAGACCGCGTTCGCTGTAGCGACGGGCAATCGCCTCCCGCAGTACCGGCAGCCCTTGTTGATCGTAGCCGGTCTGGCCCAGGTAGGGCGGCAGCAGCGTCATGGCATGCTGGAAGGCCTGATGGACTTCCGGCCCGGCGCTGAGGGCGGCGGTAGAGAGATTCAGCGAGGAGGGGATGCCTGAGGGGGGCGGCAGGTCGGCGGGACGCTCTGGCAAGACAATGCGCGAACCGCTTCCCTGACGGCTGTAGAGAAAACCCTCCTCCCGTAACTGGCCGAGCGCGCTGGCGATGGTGGTCCGGCTGACGTTCAGCGCCGCCGCCAGCTCGCGCTCGCCTGGCAGGCGCGTTTGCAGCGTCAGGCGACCGTCGAGGATCAGCAGGCGGAGCGCTTCCGCTAGCTGACGCCATAGCGGCGTGCGTGAAGTGGACTCCTGCCAGTTGCCGAGCAGGCGTACCAGCGATTGTGTTCCAAAGCGTCGGGTTGACATAGCGATCCACTTTTCCAAAACTGGCCATTAATTATCAGTCCATTTTTGCTGATGATAAGGGCATTCGCAATGATGTAGAGGAAAAAATATGCTTCGTCGCCTGCTGCAGTTATATATCGGCCTGGTACTTTATGGCGTGTCCACGGCGCTCTTCGTGCATGCCAATCTTGGCGCCGATCCGTGGGATGTTTTCCATCTCGGGGTGGCTAAACAGCTGGGTATCAGTTTCGGTACGGTGATTATCCTGACCGGCGCGGCGGTGCTGCTGCTGTGGATCCCGATCCGGCAAATGCCGGGGCTCGGCACGGTGAGCAACGTTATCGTGCTGGGGCTGGCGGCGGATGCCACGCTGGCCGTCCTGCCGCCGCTGGAGTCGCTGGTGGCTCGCAGTGTGCTGCTGGTGGGGGCGATTGTGCTGAATGCTATCGCCACCGGGATGTATATCGGCGCGGGCTTTGGCCCCGGGCCGCGTGATGGCCTGATGACTGGTCTGCACGCTCGTACCGGCTGGTCATTACGCGGTATCCGTACGGCTATTGAGCTTACCGTGCTGGTGATTGGCTGGCTGCTGGGCGGTAAGTTTGGCGTCGGCACCGTGATTTACGCGCTGTCGATTGGGCCGCTGATCCAGCTGTGCCTGCCGTGGTTTCGCCAGCCCGTCAGCCGCAAAGCGGTCAGCACTCCGCAGGAGATAGTCTCCTGAATTAACGACTCGCCCTCTCTATCCGCAAGAGGGCGAGCCGACGCTTACAGGCCGCTCAGACCGTGAACCATCATGTAGATCCCCACCACGATAATCAGTAAACCTGAGAACCAGGGCGCCTTGCGCGAGATATCATTAAGCCAGGGCCAGCGGCGGGTGGCCTGTTTAAGACTCAGCGCGGCGATAGCCCCGGAAGCCACCAGCGTCAGCGCCAGACCAACGCTAAAGCCCAGTACCAGCGTGGCGCCAAGCGAAAATTTCTTCAGCTGTAAACAGATAAGCAGCACAGTAATGGACGCCGGACAGGGGATCAGCCCGCCGGTCAGGCCAAACAGTACGATCTGCCCGGTCGTCACCTGACGGCCATCAAAGCGCCGGTTGATCTCCTGAGCATGAGCCCGCTGATGCGCGTCCTGCCACTCCTCCGCCACCAGCGGCGCGGCGGATGAGGACGCATGTTCATAGTAGTGATTATGTTCATGGTGGTGATCATGTTCGTGGTGATGATCATGTTCGTGGTGGTGCTCATGTTCATGGTGGTGATCATGGTGCGTATGGGGCTGCGATTCGCGCCAGGTGCGCCAGAGCATCCAGCAGGCAATCAGTACAATCGCTATCCCCGAGATCAGTTGAAACCAGGGTTCGGAGGTCTGCGCGTTCCAGCCGCGGCCAAACCACAGGCCGGCCATGGCGATCAGCCAGACGACTGCCGTATGGGAAACCGTCGCCGCCAGCCCCAGCAGCACCGCCTGTTTTAACGTTCCCCGTACCGCCACGATAAAGGCGGCCATCATGGTTTTTGAATGGCCCGGTTCAAGGCCGTGCAGGGCACCGAGCAGTATCGCGCTGGGAATAAACAGCCAGGCATTACCTTGCTGCAGAAGGGAAGTGAAATCGTTCATATCGGGATCCTTGCCAAAAGTGCGTTTATCCTACTCCCCCCCAGTAGTAAAATACTACCCCCCAGTAGAAAAAGCGGCTGACAAAAGGGATCATGCTATGCTGGCAGGCGTTACTGATGATGAAGGTCGGTAATCACGGACAGAATGAAACGGTGGATCGTGCAATGTCACATACAGTTCGACACAAAAAAATGTTACTGACCCGACTGAAAAAAATTCAGGGGCAGAGTTCCGCGTTAGAGAAAATGCTCAATCGCGAGCATGAGTGCGCTGAGGTGCTACAGCAGCTGGCGGCGATTCGCGGCGCGGTCAACGGTATGATGCTGCAGGTTATTCAGGGGCATCTGACCGACCATGTGGTGAAAGAGCCTGAAGAGACACAGCGTGAAGCGGATCTGGAGACGGTGATGCAGGTGATCAAATCTTATCTGAAGTAGCGCCCTGGCGCGGGCGGCGAAGTGGCCACACCCGCTGGCATTCTGCTTATTGCTCCTGTTGCTTAATGCACATGGAGGTTATTTTCCGCCCACAGAATAAACTGCTCTTTTGGCAGCGCTTTGCTGTACAGCCATCCCTGGGCGTACTGGACGCCATGCTGTCGTAGCCAGTCGCGCTGGCTTTCGGTTTCCACCCCTTCGGCGACGGTGGCCAGATTGAGCGCCTTGGCCATTTCAATAATGTGCGGCGTCAGCGGCCGGTACTCGAGGGTATCGACAAAAGATTTATCGATTTTCAGCGTATCGACGTCCAGTTTCTGCAGATAGCTCAGGCTGGAGTAGCCGGTGCCAAAGTCATCAATCGAGATACGATGCCCGGCCTGACGGTAGTGAGCGATCACCGGCATGGTGGTCTCCGGATCGACAAATCCGCGCTCGGTGATTTCAAGGATGATCTGTTCGGCGGCGATCCCCCAGTGCTGCAGCTGATCGTGTAACAACTTCGGTAGGGTGGGCGAGCGTAAATCATCTACCGACAGGTTGATGGAGATGTGCACTTCCGGCCGCTGCCGCAGCCAGGGACCGAGATCGGTAAAAATTTTCCTGACGATATCTTCCGTCAACTGCGTAATCAGCCCGGTCTGCTCGGCCAGAGGAATAAAAATATCCGGCGATAAAAAGGTGCCGTCGGGTTGCTGCCAGCGGGCCAGCGCCTCGGCCCCGGCGATTTTCTCATCCTGCAACGAGATTATCGGCTGATAGTAAACCTGAATCGCTTCGGAGTTGAGGGCGTCCAGCATACTGTTGCGTGGTGATCGCAGGTGTCTCAGCAGGCGCAGCAGCAGCCAGGTAGCAAGCAGGCTGGTGAAGATGCCGACAGGGAGCCAGAAGATTAGCTGCTGGCGAATACGCTGCTGCAGCGGCAGCGTCGACGACCAGGTCACGATGCCGGAGCCCAGCTCGGGAATGCGCTGGATCCGATAGACCGTGTTATCCAGCGTCAGCATATTAACATGTGGATCTTTAATACGCTGCCAGACCGTATCCGGCAGCGGTTGGCTGCTGATCACCATTTTCAGGTGATCCAAACCAAACAGCATGGTATGGATCTTCTCCTCGCTGGCAGGAACCACATCGATAAAAGAGATGGGATCGATCATCACCATATGCTGTTGACTGCCCATGGCCGTCATCTGGTGATTAAGGCCGAGATCGTTTATTGAGGTCAGCCAGGTGCGATAGCCGTCAGGGGCAATGTGATCCGGCGGGGGAAAGGTGACCGCGACGCTATGGTCTTCCAGGGAGGAACATTGCGGCACGGACTCACGCAGCCAGAGCACTTCCTGAATGTAGCGATGGGTGTAGGCGATGCGGCGGAGCGTGAGCAGGTGCTCAGGGCTACAGGAGGCGGCGGTGTGTGAGTCGGCCTCACGTAGCGCTTCCCTGGCCTGATCGGCAACCTGCAGCGTGCGGACGACGATACGGTTGGAATAGTCATCCAGTTCACGATAGAACTGCAGCTTGGCCTGCCGCGCTGCCTGCCAGATGCTGAGTGAGATGGGCAGGATGATGGCCAGTATCAGCACCCCTGTAAACAGCGCCACCAGATGCCGGGTCCTCATGCCTGTGTCCTTATCGTTCGCCGGGTGTCATCAGTATATGCGAAAGATAAATCAGGCGCAGCGAGAGAAGTGAGCTGAGGTCGCGAAAAAACCGGCATCGCGAGAGGCTGCGATGCCGGGAGAGAAGGATGATTCCGATGCAGCAGAATAAAAATGAGGGTGTGAATGCCGGGCAGGGTGTATTCCGGCATTCAGTCGCAGCATACACGGCGCAGATGACAGCAATATGTTAGCTAGTGCGCATCCGGCGCCGGGATATCAGCGCTGATACGCAGGTCATTCTCATCAAATACCATGCAGAAGCGCTCATCGAAGGCCAGATTTATTTTCTGCCACGGGCGGAAATGGACGTCGCCGGGCAGCAGGACCTTGACGTTATCGTGGCCGTAGCACTGGCCGAACAGATAGGTATTGTTACCCAGACGCTCCACCACTTCACATTGAAACTCCACCACGGTACCGGTAGTGACGTCGGGCGTGAGATGCTCTGGCCGGATCCCCAGCGTCACCGCGGCGCCGGGCTTCAGCGGCTGGGTAGCGATATTGAGGACCAACTGATGGTCCTGCGCGAGGGTGACCGTTAAGCGTTCCGGCTGCCAGTCGCTGACGATGGCCGGCAAAAAGTTCATCTTCGGCGAGCCGATAAAGCCGGCGACGAATTTGTTGACCGGATTGTAATACAGCGCCATCGGCGAACCCATTTGTTCGACCTTCCCGTAGTTCATGACCACGATTTTATCGGCCAGCGTCATCGCCTCTACCTGATCGTGGGTGACATACACCATGGTGGTCTTCAGCTCCTGGTGCAGACGGGCAATATGCAGGCGCATATCGACGCGCAGCTCCGCATCGAGGTTAGAGAGCGGCTCATCGAACATAAACACCCGGGGATTACGCACGATCGCCCGGCCAATGGCCACGCGCTGCCGCTGGCCGCCAGAGAGCTGCTTCGGTTTACGATCCAGCAGGTGCGAGAGCTGCAGCGTTTTAGCCACCATTTCCACCTGGCGACGGATCTCCGTTTTCGGCACTTTATTCACCTTCAACCCGTAGCCCATGTTCTCTGCCACCGTCATGTGCGGGTAGAGCGCATAGGACTGGAAGACCATCGCCACGCCGCGGCGGGCGGGCACGACATCATTCATCACCTCATCGCCGATCAGCACTTCACCCTCGCTGACCTCTTCCAGACCGGCAATCATGCGCAGCAGCGTCGATTTTCCGCAGCCGGAAGGACCGACGAAAACGGCAAACTCGCCATCTTCAATATCGAGATTGACCTGGTGCAGCGTCACCGTGCTGCCGAACCTTTTGGTGACATTCCTCAGTCGTATATTGGACATCCACATTCCCCGAAGTGAGTAGCTGTTGTTTGCCGTTGCTTTGCCGCTGTGTTTAGTGTGAATTGTATTACGTGTAACAATTCAGCGTGGCGATGTTCAACAGCAGTAAAATCATGTCCTGACTATAACTTCCGCGGTTTTAGCGCCATACAGCGGCGTTTCATTTCTGCAAGGATGATCACACAACTGGCAGTTTATGGTAGTTTTGTCAGCAATCTACGGGTAGCGTATAACAAAAGAGAGCTGGAGCCTTTTTCTCATATAACTCGGCAGTTTGAAGTGATTTATTTTTCTGACTGGCAGAGATAAGCCCAATAAAAACCATTAAATTGTTATACCTTCACATGAGGTTGATAATGAAAAAGAACACGCTTGCTGCACTGATCCTTACCACCCTGGCGGCGGGGCAACTCACCAGCCTGCAGGCGCACGCCGCCGGGCAGCTCAACGTCTGGGAAGACATTAAAAAATCCGCCGGCATCAAAACCGCGGTTAGCGATTTTGAAAAGCAGTACAACGTGAAGGTCAATCTCCAGGAGATGCCTTATGCCCAGCAGCTGGAAAAGCTGCGCCTCGACGGCCCGGCGGGCATTGGGCCGGACGTGCTGGTGATCCCGAATGACCAGCTCGGCGGCGCCGTGGTTCAGGGACTACTCTCGCCGCTCAGTGTCGATCAGGCGAAACAGGATGCCTTTACGCCAGCCTCCATCAATGCCTTCCGCATGGACAACGCGCTGTACGGGATCCCGAAAGCAGTGGAAACCCTGGTGCTTATCTATAACAAGGACCTGATCGACAAGCCACTGGACAGCCTGCAGGCCTGGCTGGACTACTCGAAAACCCAGCGCGAGCAGAACAAATACGGCCTGCTCGCCAAGTTTGACCAGATCTATTACAGCTGGGGGGCGATTGGCCCGATGGGCGGCTATATCTTTGCTAAAAACGACAGCGGTGGCTTTAACCCGCAGCAAGTGGGCCTCAATACCCCCGGCGCCGTCGAAGCCGTCACCTTCCTGAAAAAATTCTATGCCGAGAAGGTCTTTCCAGCGGGGATCCTCGGCGATAACGGGCTGAATGCCATCGATTCCCTGTTTACCGAGAAAAAAGCGGCGGCGGTGATCAACGGCCCCTGGGCCTTCCAGCCGTATGAAGCCGCTGGCATTAACTATGGCGTGGCGCCCCTGCCGACCCTGCCGGACGGCAAGCCGATGAGCTCCTTCCTGGGCGTCAAAGGCTATGTGGTATCGACCTGGAGTAAAGACAAAGCGCTGGCGCAACAATTTATCGAGTTCATCAACCAGCCGCAGTATGTGAAAGCCCGCTATGTCGCCACCGGCGAAATTCCGCCGCTGAAGGCGATGATTGACGATCCGGTGATTAAAAACGACCAAAAGGCCAGTGCCGTCGCCATCCAGTCGGCGCGAGCGGTGGCGATGCCGGGCATTCCGGAGATGGGGGAAGTGTGGGGGCCGGCCAACGCCGCGCTTGAACTGAGCCTCACCGGTAAGCAGGCGCCGCAGGCCGCGCTCGATAACGCGGTGAAACAGATCACGATGCAGATCGAAGCAATGCAGGCCAGCAATCAGTAATTCACCGTCACGTGAAGTCACCGAGCGGGAGGGGGACCTCCCGTTTGTAGAAGGAGTCGAGTGTGAGCATCCATTCCAGCGAAAATTTTAGCGACGCACGCGGGCCCGGCCGCCATGCATGGTGCGGCCTGCTGCTGGCAATCGTGCCGGGTTTCGGTCAGTTTTATCATCGCCAGTGGCTGAAAGGGCTGGTCTTCCTGGTGCTGCTGAGCAGCTTTCTGGGGATTTTTTATGATTTCCTGCGTGAGGGGTTGTGGGGGTTATATACCCTGGGTGAAGAGGTACCGCGGGATAACTCTATCTTCCTGTTAGCGGAGGGGATTATCAGTGTGCTGATCGTCGCCTTTGGCGTGCTGATCTATTTTCTCTCGCTGCGGGATGCGTGGCTGAACGGCAAAAAACGCGATGAGGGGATCGCCCTGAACAGCGTGCGTAAGCAGTACCAGATGCTGCTGAGCGACGGCTTCCCGTACCTGATGATCACCCCGGGCTTTATTCTGCTGGTGTTTGTGGTGATCTTTCCCATTCTGTTCGGTTTCGCCATCGCCTTCACCAACTACAACCTGTACCACACGCCGCCGGCGAAGCTGGTGGACTGGGTGGGGCTGAAAAACTTCGTCAATATTTTCACCCTCTCTATCTGGCGCTCCACCTTCCTGGATGTGCTGCAGTGGACCGTGGTGTGGACGCTGCTGGCGACCACCCTGCAGTGTACGGTGGGCGTGCTGCTGGCGATTCTGGTGAATCAAAAAGATCTGCGCTTTAAGCCGCTGATCCGCACCATCTTTATTTTGCCGTGGGCGGTGCCGGGGTTTGTCACCATCCTCGTCTTTGCCGGTATGTTCAACGATTCATTCGGGGTCATCAACAACGCGATCCTGTCGTTCTTCGGTATCAGCCCGAAGGCATGGCTGACCGACCCGTTCTGGACTAAAACGGCGCTGATCATGATGCAGACCTGGCTTGGCTTCCCGTTTGTCTTTGCCATGACCACCGGCGTGCTGCAGGCGATCCCGGACGATCTGTATGAAGCGGCGACGATGGACGGCGCCAGCGCCTTTACCCGTCTGCGCACCATCACTCTGCCGCTGGTGCTGTACGCGATCGCGCCGATCATCATCACTCAGTACACTTTCAACTTTAATAACTTCAACATCATTTATCTGTTTAACAACGGCGGTCCTGCGGTGGCAGGCTCCAACGCCGGTGGGACGGATATTCTGGTGTCGTGGATCTATAAGCTGACGATGTCCTCGTCGCAGTACGCCATCGCGGCGACCATCACGATCCTGCTGTCGATCTTTGTCGTCGGCCTGGCGCTGTGGCAGTTCCGCGCCACCAAATCCTTCAAAAATGACGACATGGCGTAAGGGAAGCAACATGGCTCAATCACCCAGTATTAAACGCGAAAAGTGGATCCGACTCTCTCTCACCTGGCTGGTGGTTATTCTGGTCTCGGTGGTGATCATCTATCCGCTGGTCTGGACGGTCGGGGCGTCGCTGAACGCCGGCAATAGTCTGCTCAGTACCTCGATCATTCCGGAAAACCTGTCGTTCCAGCACTATGCCGATCTGTTCAATGGCAATGTGAATTACCTCACCTGGTACTGGAACTCGATGAAAATCAGCTTCCTGACCATGGTGCTGACCCTGATTAGCGTCAGCTTTACCGCTTACGCCTTCTCCCGCTTCCGCTTTAAAGGGCGGCAGAACGGGCTGATGCTGTTCCTGCTGCTGCAGATGATCCCGCAGTTTTCCGCGCTGATTGCGATCTTTGTGCTATCGCAACTGCTTGGCCTGATTAATAGCCATCTGGCGCTGGTGCTGATCTACGTCGGGGGGATGATCCCTATGAATACCTGGCTGATGAAGGGGTATCTCGACGCGATCCCCAAAGATCTGGATGAGTCCGCTCGCATGGACGGCGCCAGCAGCTTTCGCATCTTTATCGAGATCATCATGCCGTTGTCGAGGCCGATCCTCGCGGTGGTGGCGCTGTTCTCTTTCACCGGTCCGCTGGGGGATTTCATCCTCTCCAGCACCATCCTGCGTACCCCGGATAAATACACGCTGCCTATTGGTCTGTATAACCTGGTGGCGCAAAAAATGGGTGCCAGCTACACCACCTACGCGGCGGGGGCGGTGCTGATTGCCGTACCGGTGGCGATCCTCTACCTGGCGTTACAAAAATACTTTGTCTCCGGCCTGACCTCGGGCAGTACTAAAGGATAAGCACATGAAAAGATTCACCCCCGCATGGCTTGCGGTTTGTCTGGCATGCAGTTTCTCCACCCCTTCTCTGGCCGCGGACGCGCTTGAAACCCGCGCGTTTCAGGGCATGCCGGCGGACTTTATCAAAGGCGCGGATATCTCCACGCTGCTGGATGCCGAAAAGCACGGGGCGACGTTCTACGACCAGAATAATCAGCGCAAGGATCCGATCGCGATTCTGAAAGAGAACGGCGTCAACTATGTTCGCCTCCGTCTGTGGGTGGATCCGCAATCGGCGAGCGGTGAGGGCTATGGCGGCGGAAATAACGACCTGGCCACCACCCTGACCCTCGCGAAACGGGCGAAAGCCCAGGGGATGAAGCTGCTGCTCGATTTTCATTACAGCGATTTCTGGACCGATCCCGGCAAGCAGTTCAAGCCGAAAGCCTGGGAAAAGATGGATTATCCGCAGCTGAAAACGGCGATTCATGACTATACCCGCGATACCATCGCCCGCTTTAAGCAGGCAGGCGTCCTGCCGGATATGGTGCAGATCGGCAATGAGATCAACGGCGGCATCCTGTGGCCGGAAGGGAAAAGCTGGGGGCAGGGGGGCGGCGAGTTCGACCGGCTGGCCGGGTTGCTGAACGCGGCCATTGATGGCCTGAAGGAGAATCTACGTAACGGCGAGCAAGTGAAAATCATGCTGCATCTGGCCGAAGGGACCAAGAACGATACCTTCCGCTGGTGGTTTGATGAGATTGATAAACGCCATGTACCGTATGACGTGATTGGTCTGTCGATGTACACCTACTGGAATGGCCCGATCAGCGCCCTGAAGGCTAACATGGATGACATCAGCAAACGCTATAACAAAGACGTTATCGTCGTCGAGGCGGCCTATGCCTATACCCTGGCCAACTGCGACAACGCGGAAAATAGTTTCCAGGCGAAAGAGGAAAAGGACGGGGGTTATCCCGCCACCGTGCAGGGGCAATATCACTATATTCACGATCTGATGCAGGCCGTCATAGATGTTCCCGACCAGCGCGGCAAAGGTATTTTTTACTGGGAGCCCACGTGGATTGCCGTGCCGGGAAATACCTGGGCCACCCCGGCGGGGATGAAATATATCCACGACGAGTGGAAAGAAGGCAATGCACGTGAAAATCAGGCGCTATTTGATTGCCAGGGAAAAGTATTGCCGTCGGTAAAAGTTTTTAATTAATTTTTTGTCGTTTTTTTCAGGAAGTTTATTATGAATAAATTTGCACCTTTACATCCGAAGGTTAGTACGCTGCTGCATGGCGCGGATTATAATCCGGAGCAATGGGATAATGCCCCCGATATTATTGATAAAGACATTGCCATGATGCAGCAGGCAAAATGCAATGTGATGTCGGTGGGAATATTTAGCTGGGCGAAACTGGAGCCACGCGAAGGGGTATTTAATTTCGCCTGGCTGGATACTATCCTCGATAAACTGTATGCCGCCGGCATTCATGTTTTTCTGGCCACGCCGAGCGGCGCGCGTCCGGCGTGGATGTCTCAGCGCTATCCGCAGGTTCTGCGGGTGGGACGCGATCGGGTGCCGGCCCTGCACGGCGGCCGTCACAACCACTGTATGTCGTCACCGGTCTATCGCGAGAAAACCCTGGAAATCAATACCCTGCTTGCAGAGCGTTATTCTTCACACCCGGCGGTACTGGGCTGGCATATTTCCAATGAATATGGCGGTGAATGCCATTGCGATCTCTGCCAGAACCGTTTTCGCGACTGGCTGAAGGCGCGTTACCAGACCCTGGAGAACCTCAACCAGGCCTGGTGGAGCACCTTCTGGAGTCATACCTATACCGACTGGTCGCAAATTGAATCACCTGCGCCACAGGGCGAGGTGTCAATTCACGGTCTCAATCTTGACTGGCATCGCTTTAACACCGCTCAGGTGACCGATTTCTGCCGCCATGAAATTGCCCCGCTGAAGGCGGCTAACGCCTCCCTGCCGGTGACCACTAACTTTATGGAGTATTTCTACGATTACGACTACTGGCAACTGGCAGAGGCGCTGGACTTTATCTCGTGGGACAGCTATCCGATGTGGCACCGCGATAAAGACGAAACCGCACTGGCCTGCTACACCGCGATGTATCACGACATGATGCGCAGCCTGAAGGGCGGCAAACCGTTTGTGCTGATGGAGTCCACACCAGGCGCCACCAACTGGCAGCCGACCAGCAAACTGAAGAAGCCGGGAATGCATATTCTCTCCTCGCTGCAGGCGGTGGCGCATGGCGCCGACTCGGTGCAGTATTTCCAGTGGCGGAAAAGCCGCGGTTCGGTTGAGAAATTTCACGGCGCGGTGGTTGACCACGTCGGGCACATTGATACCCGTATTGGTCGTGAAGTCAGCCAGCTCGGCGAGATACTGAGCAAGCTACCGGAGGTCCGGGGTTGTCGCACCGAGGCGAAAGTAGCGATTATCTTCGACCAGCAAAACCGCTGGGCGCTTGATGACGCCCAGGGGCCGCGCAATCTGGGTATGGAGTATGAGAAGACGGTCAACGAACACTACCGTCCGTTCTGGGAACAGGGCATTGCCGTCGATGTGATTGACGCTGATGTCGATTTAACGCCATACCGGTTAGTGATTGCCCCGATGTTATATATGGTGCGCGACGGCTTTGCCGCGCGGGCAGAGGCGTTTGTCGCCAGCGGCGGCCACCTGGTGACCACCTACTGGACCGGCATCGTCAATGAGTCCGATCTCTGCTATCTCGGCGGCTTCCCGGGCCCGCTGCGCAATCTGCTGGGGATCTGGGCGGAAGAGATCGACTGTCTGAATGACGGCGAGTTTAATCTTGTGCAGGGGCTTGCCGGGAATCAGTGCGGTCTGCAGGGTCCCTATCAGGTGCGCCATCTCTGTGAACTAATCCATACCGAGAGCGCTCAGACGCTGGCCACCTACCGGGATGATTTCTATGCCGGACGGCCGGCGGTGACGGTGAACGGTTTCGGGAAAGGTAAAGCCTGGCATGTCGCCTCCCGCAACGATTTAGCCTTCCAGCGCGATTTCTTTGCTGCCCTGAGCAGGGAGCTGGATCTGCCACGAGCGATAGCGGCGGATTTACCGCCTGGCGTAGTGGCTACCGCGCGCACCGACGGTGAGAGCACGTTTGTCTTCCTGCAGAACTACAGCGCGCAAAGTCATACTCTGACTCTGCCGCCGGGGTATTGGGATTGCCTGACCGACGCGGCGGTGTCAGACCCGCTGACACTCTCAGCATGGGATTGCCGTATTCTTCGTCGCCACGCGTAATTTCTTCTTCTCCATGCCTGCTCTGACGAGCAGGCTTTTTTTTATCTTAAACCTGGAGCTTATGATGGTGAGTTTAAAATCCTTTCTGCACTATTTCTCTCCTGCACGTCCGGCACAGCCGTTAAGCGAGGCGGAAAAACAGCAAATCGAGGCGCTTATTCAGGCCTTTGGTGGCGAAGCGAATATTACGCAAGTGGATGCCTGTATTACTCGTCTGCGGGTGACGGTTCGTCACCTTGCGGCCGTGGATACTGACGCATTACAGCAGCAGGGCGCGCTGGGCGTCATTATTCTCGGCCAGCAGGTGCATGCTATTTTCGGTAAGCAGTCCGATGCGCTGCGTCAATTGCTGGATGAGCATTTTGCTACCAGGAAATAAATAAAACGGGATAACCTGAAAACAGGTTATCCCGAAAATAAGACAAAGACAGCAGTGGCAATAATGATTACCGGAGGGTAATTAATGACCTTACAGTTGGAGATATAAATAACGTTTTTGTCTTACCAGCGCGATATTACCACCAGGCCTCAACCTGCACGCCGAAATTCCAGGTATTATTCGCCGTCTGGTCTTCAAACGGTTTACCATCTTCAGAATCATTCAGGTATGAAGCAAAAATGCGTAATTCCGGGCGTGACATAAAGTCCGGCCCGTCCGCGAGGCCCAGCGCAATGGTATATTTCTCACCGGCCTGTTTGTAGCTGGTGCCATTGTTATAGCTGTCTTTCTGATAGAAACCGCCGACTTCGCCAATCAGGCGGACGTAGTCGGTGAACTGATACTGCCCACGGGCAACCAGCGACAGCATCCGCGTTTTGTCGGTGTAGTCGGTAATATCATCCGCCGAGCCCCAGGTCAGGACGTGGTTGATGGAGAACTTTTCGGTAATCGGGATCAGGCCGGTGTTAATCACGCGATAGCCGGTGGCGTCGTTCACGTAGTTCCACATATCGTACCAGCCGCCGCCCTGGGAGACCATGTTCTGCGCCAGCCCTTTGTTGGCATACTGCAGCACGGTTTTGTTATAGCCGCCCAGCATATCCTGACTGATTTCACCGGTCAGCATCACACCATTATCGGCATCGTACAGCCCGCCGTAGCTGTCCTGTTTTTTGGTGGTGTTCGGCATGGCGTAGTCGATGCCGAATTCGGTCCACGAACCCGACCACGGCTTCCAGCCTGCATAGCGTAAATCGATATAGTTAATATTGACGTTGCTGTCGCCATCGACACGATAGTCAACGTCGTTGGCATCGCCGCGGATCCAGGCCAGCGAGACGGCGCCAGGGCCGAGGGTGTAGTTTTCCACCCCGGCCCCGGAGCCGGATATGTTCCAGTATTTGGTATCGATGATGTGCAGATCGTGGCGCTGGTAGTAACGTTTACCCCCCCAAATCACCGCATTCGGATCGCCGGGGATCAGCCCTTTGATCTGCAGGTTCAGCTGACGTAAACCGAACTGTGCATCATCATTCAGCGTGGTTTCATTATCGTTAGAGCCGTCGGAGACCATGCTGACCATGCTGTCGAGATAGAAGCTGACGTCATCTTTCTTGTAGACCTCGGAGCCCAGCTCCAGCTCACCATAGGTATCCGATTCATTACCCAACCGGCCCAGCTTGTTCTTTTGCCATTCCGCTTCACTACCATCGCCGGAGACCCCAACCCCGGCGCGCATATAGCCATGGAAATCGATACTCGGGATTGCGGCGGTCGCCGCAAACGCGGAAGGGGCGATTAGCGCAGCGGCTAACGCGGCGGAAAGGGCGCGCAGTGTCGTATTCATCTCTATCCTCTTATTGTTTTGTATTACGTTCACATAACTGATGTCATAAAATGCCTAAATGTAACTTCAGGCAAACGAGATATGATTATTGTGTGACTAAGTGCAAATAATCATGCTGGTTTTTGTTGTGATGGGTGAGGTGATTCACAATTAACTGTGTTGTGAACGTAATACTTTTTGTGGTGTAATTTTGCGATGAAAGGTGGCGGTGAGCGTTTTTTCAAATGGCCCCTGTTACAATCATGGGATAACAACATAAGGAACCGGACCATGAAGTCTAAAAGCGCTACTCTGGAAGACGTCGCACGCCATGCGGGCGTCTCTTACCAGACCGTGTCCAGGGTACTCAATAAATCTGCCAATGTATCCGAAGCGACGCGCCGCAAGGTGGAGAAATCGATAGAGGCCTTACGCTATGTGCCAAACCGGCTGGCGCAGCAGCTGGTGGGGAAGGAGAGTCAGACGGTCGGGCTGGTGACGATTTCGCTGGCCTGGCATGCGCCTTCCCAGGTGGCGGCGGCGGTAAAACGCTATGCCAATCTGGAAGGTTACCAGGTCCTGATTTCGATGATCGATGAGAGCGTCAACCAAAGTATCCAGGATTCCATCAATGAGCTGAAATCTCAGCGGGTGGATAAAGTCATTATCAACGTGCCGCTGGAGACCGAGCAGGCGCAGAAAATCGCCGCTGACAACGATGATATCGTCTGCCTTTTTCTCGATGTCGACCCCTACAGTTCCGTGTTTAACGTTTCGTTTAATCCGGCAGATGGCACCCGGGCCAGCGTCAAATATCTTTATGAGATGGGGCATCGGGAGATCGCGCTGCTGGCGGGGCCGGACAGCTCCGTCTCGGCCAAACTCCGGCTGAAAAGCTGGCTGGAGACTCTGGAGGGCTACGGCCTGAAGCCGGTGACCGTTCTGCACGGCAACTGGGATGCGCAAAGCGGCTATGCCGGCGCGCTGCAGATGCTGCGCGAAACGCCCAATTTCAGCGCCGTGCTGGTGGGCAATGACCAGATGGCGCTGGGGGTGCTCAGCGCTTTCCATCAGCACCAGGTGGCGGTGCCGGGGGAGAAGTCCGTCATTGGCTATGACGATACCTACGAAAGCTCCTTTTTCTATCCGGCGCTGAGTACGGTGTCGCTGGACCTCGATCTGCAGGGGAAAGAAGCGGTGCGGCGGATCCTCGCCAGCACCAGCGGTGCGCCACATACTTCATCCATCCTGCCGGCG
Source organism: Klebsiella sp. HMSC25G12 (assembly GCF_001807705.1). Taxonomy (NCBI): domain Bacteria; kingdom Pseudomonadati; phylum Pseudomonadota; class Gammaproteobacteria; order Enterobacterales; family Enterobacteriaceae; genus Klebsiella; species Klebsiella sp. HMSC25G12. Next base: position 156,988 of record NZ_KV789778.1, read on the forward strand.
CGCCTGGTGATACGTCATTCCAGCGGCGCCAGAACTGAGCAAGGCAAAGATCTGCAGGCCATCGCGGAACAGCTACGCGCCATCGCCCACCGTCTGGCGCCCTGAAACCTAAGGCGGGGAAACTCGCCTTAGGCCCATTACCCTTAATTTGAAATGGTTGATCTTTGTCGTGGAACGGCGTAATTTAAATGTTATGTTATAACATAATGACGAGGTCATCATGAAAGCCCATATCCATCCCCCCTATCGCACGGTGGTGTTTCACGACACCAGCGTTAATGAGTATTTTAAAGTCGGTTCCACCATCCGCACCGATCGCGTGATTGAACTCGACGGCGAAACTTTTCCGTATGTGACGATCGACGTCTCCTCGAAATCGCATCCGTACTACACCGGCAAACAAAAAACCTTCGCCAGCGAGGGCAGCGCGGCCCGGTTCCGTCAGCGCTTCGGCGGCTTTATTGATGCGAAAAGGAAGGCATGATGCAGGTCGTTAACTCATTACGCAGCGCCAAACAGCGCCACCCGGATTGTCAGCTGGTCAAGCGCAAAGGGCGGCTGTACGTTATCTGTAAGAGCAACCCCCGCTTTAAAGCGGTGCAGGGGCGCAAAAAACGTCGTTAACGGAAACTCTCCAGAGTGCGGCGCTGCTGGCCGTCGGCGGTAAAATTGTCGGCGGCCAGCCATTGCCGCATGGCGTTATCCAGCTGCGGCCATTCGCCGTCTATCACCGAAAACCAGTCCGTATCCCGGTTATGTCCTTTGCTCACCAGTGCCTGACGAAAACGTCCTTCGTACTGAAAACCCAGCCGTCTTGCCGCCCGGCCCGACGGCATATTGAGACTATTACATTTCCATTCATAGCGACGATAACCGAGCGTATCAAACACATACTGCATCAACAGCCAGTGCGCTTCGGTGGCCATAGCCGTTCGGCTCAGCAACGGTGAAAAATGCACATGTCCCACCTCTACCACGCCGTGGGTGGCGTCGATGCGCATTAATGCCAGCGAGCCAACCGCCTTCCCTTGCCGCTGGTCAACGACGGCAAAATGGATCGGGTCTGCCAGCGTGGCGACCTGCTCCACCCAGGCACTGAATTCTGCAAGGTTGCTCTCAGGTTCACGCAGCAGCCACGTCCAGCTGCGGGCGTCTGGCGCCAGCTGGTGAGCAGCAAACAGGTCGCTGGCATGCGCGAGAGTCAGTGGTTCGAGCCGACAGCGGCTGCCCTGTAATACCTGCCGTGCTGGCCATGGACGCGGTTGCCAGTCAGGCAGCGCGGCGCCGAGTTCCTGTCCAAACTGATTGTATTCACGCATTGCGGTTTCCTTAGCGGGGTTTTTCAGGCAGCGTACGCGCTCACTGGTTCCATAAAAAGTGCCACAGGCGTATGTTTTTATAGGGCCACGAGGAGATGAGATGAACATACCGGACGATGGTTTTTTTACGCTGGTGACGCAGGGGATACAGCACCGATCGGATGAAACCCTGCAGCGGGCCCTTTACCACACATTGCGCCATGCCATCCTGCAGGGAACTCTGGCGGCCAACTGCCGTTTGCCCGGATCGCGGGTGATGGCCGGACGGCTGCAGCTGTCGCGAAATACGGTCAATGCTGCCCTGGAGCAGCTGGCGCTGGAGGGATACCTGATGCGGAGCCGTCAGGGAACGCAGGTGGTACCGCTCGCCGCCTGCCGCGAAGAGCCCGTGAAGGTGCCGCCCGTCGTACTGCCTGAACGGCTGCAAGGGCTGCCAGCCGCGATGCGCCGCGACTCTCCGGCGCTGCTGTTTACCCCTGGCATGCCGGCGGTGAACTATTTCCCGTTGCCGCTGTGGCGGCGGCTGATGGATAACGTCTTACGCGACGAGGGCAGCGCACTGCTGGGCTATGGCGAGGCGGCAGGCGACCCCTTGCTGCGGGAGGCTATCGCTCGTCATCTGGCGCTCTCCCGGGGGATCCGTTGCGATATTCGGCAGATTGTCATTACCGAAGGGGCCCTGGAAGGGGTGAACTTATGCGCTTCGCTGTTGACGGATCCTGGCGACAGCGTGTGGGTGGAAGAGCCGGGTTACCTGGGGGCCAGGAGCAGCTTCCAGCGGGCAGGGCTGCGGGTCAGCGGGATGGCGGTCGATGACGAAGGGATGGGGATTGCCAACGGCGTCGCGGAGCCGCCCCGGCTGATCTTCACCTCTCCCTCTCATCAGTATCCCCTCGGGAGCGTCATGAGCGCCGCGCGACGTCTGGCGCTGGTGGAGTACGCCCGCCTGCACGGGGCGTGGATTGTGGAGGATGACTACGACAGCGAGTTTCGCCATAGCGGAGAGCCGATCCCGGCGATGCTGGGGACGGTGCCGGATGCCCCGGTGGTGTATCTCGGTACCTTCAGCAAAACACTCTTTCCGGCGCTGCGTATTGGCTTCATGGTGATGCCGCCTGCGCTGGCGGATGCCGTTCAGTATGTGATTGGCACGTTGCTGCGTGGAGGACACCGCACGGAACAGCGGGCGCTGGCCAGGTTTATTGAGAAGGGGCACTATGCTCGCCATCTGGCGGCCATGCGTCGCCTGTACCGCAAGCGCCAACAACAGCTGCGTGAGGCACTGGCGCAAGAGATAACCGTGCCATGCGAGGTCCTTGGCGGGGAAGGGGGGCTCCATTTGACAGTCGCAATGGAAGGGTTCGATGACCAGGCGATTGCGCAGCAGGCGCGTCAGTTTCAACTGGCGCCTGCCGCGTTACGTCATTTCTATCTCGACCCGCAGCGGGGGCGGAGCGGGCTGGTGCTGGGATATGGTAATACTTCTGCTTCCCGCTATCCGCTGGCGCTGCGGACGCTAAATCGTCTTATTGTGCAGCACCGGCGCGGGTCAGCGTAAAAACGTCGTAGAAGGAGAGCTCGCCTTTGGTGGCGACCATCTTTTTGAGCTGCGCCTTCTGCTCGCTATCGACATCCGGCGACTGAAGAATACGCTCGATCAGCTGCCGGGGAACAAAGCGGGTGTTATACCATTCCCCGTTGTAGCACACGCGAAAGTCGAGGACATCGATATCTTCATAACGATAGCGCGGATAGACGTCAAAGAAGAAAAAGGCGTTGAACAGGATGAACAGCACCACCAGCAACCAGACCGAGTCTACCAGCGTTTCAGAGCGCAGCATGACCACCAGCGTCGCCAGAAACGCGGCATACATGGCAACAAACAGCCCCGGATGGTTGCGGATAAAACTGATGCTAAAACGCGGGCGATTATCGCGTTTTTCCTGAACGTTGAGTTCGTCAATGGTATGAGTTAGCAGGCGTTGTATTTCTGTCATCTTGGTCCCCGAATTCTGCAATGAGCCAGCCGTGCACGCCCGGCGGACCAGGCGTGGCAGGCTTAGCCTGAAGGCTATTTTATGTTGCAATATTCCACGGCGAAAGTAACAGATCAGTTACAGAAAACCATAACAGTTACGGATTTGGTAGCGGAAGGCGCTTAATGATCTGCGCCGGGTTGCCGCCGACAACGGCCCCGGCCGGTACATCTTTGGTGACGACTGCACCGGACGCAATGACCGCATTATCACCAATGGTCACCCCGGGATTGATTACCGCCCGCCCACCAATCCACACATTGTGGCCGATGGTCACTGGTTTGCCATATTCCTGGCCGCTGTTACGCGCTTCGGCATCCAGCGGATGGGTGGCGGTATAAATATGGACGCCCGGCGCCAGCATGCAGTTATCGCCAATATGAATAGGGCAGACGTCCAGCATCACGCAGTCAAAATTGGCGTAAAACGCGTTGCCGAGAAAGATATTGTAGCCGTAGTCGCAGCGAAAGCTTGGCTCGATATACGCATCGCCGGCGCGACCGAACAGCTCGGCCAGAATATGCTGACGTTCTTCCTGCGCATCCGGGGAGGAATGATTATAACGGTGTAACAACTGTCTGGCGCGCAGGCGATCGGCGCGAAGCGTTGGGTCGCCAGATAAATAGAGCTCACCGGCGATCATTTTACGTTTTTCTTCACTCATGGGTCTTCCTTATACCTGACTTTAGATGGCCGTAGCAGTATAAAAAAGAAACCGGTTACAGGGTTGCTGTTAGCTGAATGATGTGATGACTATCACAAAGATACCCTGCGGCGGCTGACGCGTATCGTCCGGTCAGCAGACCACGTTGTGCGCGTCGATTAGCGGATAAACTTCCAGACTGAGGTCGGGATCTTATCGTACAGCTTATTCATGGTCAGTTCAGCCAGACGATGATCGGCGGCTGAGTAAAATACCGCCAGTTCATTATCAGACAGTTCATATTTATTTTTTTCAATGACGCGCTCCAGCGTGTCAATTGTCTGGCAACGACGTAAGCGCATCAAATAGTCTGTTTTAGTTAATGGCTTATCAGACATAATTCCACCTTTTGATTGTAATAATTCTAACACGAGAGACTGGCCGGGTTTTCCCGGCTGGCGTTGACAAAGCAACGAAATAGTCGATTACCGGATTTTTTCCACTTTTGCAAATCCGTTGAGTTAATGCCGTAGTTACTGAACAAGGTAAAAGTATCGTCCAGATATTCGTCAACCTGAGCGACCAGTTTATTATCCTCAGTGTACTTAATTTTATAATTAAGCGCGAATGTGGCAATGTGCTCGATCAATTCATTTAACTGAAGATTGACAGCCGAAGTCGGGTCGTTGACCCAGCCATGGTTGCTCTCTTCCAGGTTTGCAAGGCAGTCATGATACAGCGTTTCGCAGAGAAAGCGTAGCTGTGCAATATCATGTCTTTTTGGCGAGTATTCGTCCATAACGCATCCCCTTTTGAGTGGTTTAAACGACGACTAACAAACACCGTTGTGGGATGAACACGACTAACCGACCTGACACTAACTGAGTAATCCTGCTGATTTAACTATAATCCACTCTCCAACAGATTTCATCGTGCTATTACGAAAAATTACAATTATCAGAGAGAAATTATCTTAAAAATAGACGAATTAATTTCGCAGGCCCTGGCGCACAGCCCGAGAAATAGAGAAGTCTTATCAATCATCGGCTTAAGGCAGGCAGCTGTCGCGTTCAGAAACCGCCGGCCGCGGGCGTTGGTATTAGGATTATTCCTGGTAAATGAGTGTGTAAAGATCATAAGTACCAGGCAATGTGAAAAAATAGCCAGGACCATATCAATATATATTAAATGCAGTGTGAAAAATAAACAATGGCAATATGTGCCCTGTTGCGACGGACAAAAAAAGGGCCGCGAAGGCGGCCCTTTGTTCAAGTGTGACGATTAATGATGCTCAACCTGATGGCTGTGCTCAATATCTTCCGATTTCTTGCTAAAGCGGCGACGAACCACCACGAAGAACACTGGCACGAAGAAGATGGCCAGAATCGTCGCGGTCACCATCCCGCCCATTACGCCAGTACCGACGGCGTTCTGCGCGCCGGAGCCGGCACCCGAGCTGATCACCAGCGGCATAACGCCGAGGATAAACGCCAGGGAGGTCATCAGGATCGGACGCAGACGCATACGCACTGCTTCAAGCGTTGCCTCAATTAGCCCTTTACCCTCTTTCTCCATCAGGTCTTTGGCGAATTCAACGATCAATATCGCGTTCTTCGCCGACAGGCCGATGGTGGTCAACAGGCCCACCTGGAAGTAAACGTCGTTGGTTAAACCGCGGAAGGTAGCGGCTAACAGCGCACCGACCACACCCAGCGGAACGACCAGCATGACCGAGAACGGAATTGACCAGCTCTCATACAGCGCTGCCAGACACAGGAAGACGACAATCAGCGAAATGGCATACAGGGCAGGGGCCTGGTTGCCGGACAGTCGTTCCTGATAAGACATCCCGGTCCAGTCGTAGCCGATACCGGAAGGCAGTTTACCCGCCAGCTCTTCCATCAGGCTCATCGCCTCACCGGTACTCTTGCCTGGCGCTGCCTGGCCGAGAATTTCCAGGGACGGCAGGCCGTTGTAGCGTTCCAGACGCGGCGAACCGTATTCCCAACGCGAAGTAGAGAAGGCGGAGAACGGCACCATCTGACCATCGCTGCCGCGAACATACCACTTGCCGATGTCTTCCGGCAGCATACGGTATTTCGCTTCAGACATGATGTACACTTTCTTCACGCGGCCGCGGTCGATAAAGTCGTTGACATAGCTCCCGCCCCAGGCTGCGCCCAGCGTGGTGTTAATGTCGCTGATGGAGACGCCCAGCGCCTGGGCTTTTTCCTGATCGATATCGACTTTGAACTGCGGTGTATCTTCCAGACCGTTAGGACGCACGCCGGTTAACACGTCAGGATGCTGCGCCACCATGCCAAACAGCTGATTTCGCGCTTGCGTCAGTTTTTCGTGGCCCAGACCGCCCTGGTCAATGAGCTGGAAGTCAAAGCCGGTCGCGGTACCCAGTTCAACGATAGCTGGCAGGTTAAAGGCGAACACCATCGCATCTTTAATCTGCGAGAAGTAGCCCATCGCCCGGCCGGTGATCGCTTCAACTTTGTTTTCCTCACCCGGACGCTGGCTCCAGTCTTTCAGCGAGACGAACGCGATGCCGGTGTTCTGGCCACGACCGGCGAAACCGAAGCCGTTAACCGCAAACACGGATTCCACGTTGTTTTTCTCTTTGGTGAGATAGTAGTCCGTCATCTCATCCAGCACTTTCTGCGTACGCTCCTGGGTGGCGCCGGCAGGCAGCTGCGCCATGCTCAGGAATACCCCCTGGTCCTCGTCCGGCAGGAACGAGCTCGGCAGACGGACGAACAGCCACGCCATGCCCACCACGATGATCAGATACAGCACCAGATAACGACCGGTGCTGCGCAGAATGTTGCCTACGCTGTCGGTGTAGTGGTGCGTGCTCTTATCGAACATGCGGTTAAACCAGCCGAAGAAACCGGTGGTCGCGCCATGGCTGCCTTTCTGAATAGGCTTCAGCATCGTGGCGCACAGCGCTGGCGTCAGGATCAACGCCACCAGTACCGACAGCGCCATCGCAGAAACGATGGTGATGGAGAACTGGCGATAGATGGCCCCGGTTGAACCGCCGAAGAACGCCATCGGGATAAATACCGCCGACAGCACCATGGCGATACCGACCAGCGCGCCCTGAATCTGTCCCATCGATTTACGCGTCGCTTCTTTCGGCGGCAGACCCTCTTCCGCCATCACGCGTTCGACGTTCTCAACTACCACGATGGCGTCATCCACCAACAGGCCGATGGCGAGCACCATCCCGAACATCGTCAGGGTGTTTATCGAGAAGCCAAACGCTGCCAGTACCGCAAAGGTGCCTAACAGGACTACGGGTACGGCGATGGTCGGGATCAGCGTGGCGCGGAAGTTCTGCAGGAACAGATACATAACCAGGAACACCAGGATGATCGCTTCCACCAGCGTTTTAACCACTTCGTGAATAGAGATTTTCACGAACGGGGTGGTGTCATATGGGTAAACGATTTTCAGGCCCGACGGGAAAAACGGCTCCATCTTCGCCAGTTCTGCACGGATAGCGTTGGCGGTATCCAGCGCGTTCGCGCCGGTAGCCAGTTTAATACCCAGACCGGATGCCGGCTGGCCGTTAAACTTCGCCACCACGTCATAGCTTTCGCCGCCCAGTTCAATTTTGGCGACATCGCGCAGACGAACCTGGGAACCGTCCTGGTTCACCTTCAGCAGAATGTTGCCAAACTCTTCGGTATTGGTCAGACGGGTTTGCGCGATGATCGAGGCGTTAAGCTGCTGGCCTTTCACCGGCGGCGTACCGCCTAACTGACCCGCGGCCACCTGGGCGTTCTGCGCTTTCAGGGCGCTGATCACGTCCACCGGCGTCAGCTGGAAGTTGTTCAGTTTGTTCGGATCCATCCAGATACGCATCGCGTACTGGGAACCGAACAGCTGAACGTCGCCGACACCGCTGGTACGGCTGATCGGGTCCTTCATGTTGGCCGCCACGTAGTCCGAAATATCGTCCTGGTTCATGGTGCCGTTGGTGTTAATAACGCCGACAACCATCAGGAAGCTGCTGGACGCTTTCTCAACGCTAATCCCTTGCTGCTGTACTTCTTGCGGCAGCAGAGGCGTCGCCAGCGCCAGCTTGTTCTGAACCTGAACCTGGGCAATATCCGGATCGGTACCGGATTCGAAGGTCAGGGTGATGGTCGCCGTACCGGTGGAGTCGCCATTGGAGGACATGTACATCAGGTGGTCGATACCGTTCATATTCTGTTCGATAACCTGAGTCACGGTGTTCTGCACAGTTTCAGCGTCAGCACCGGGGTACATGGCGGTAATGGAAATTGCTGGCGGCGCAATCGTCGGATATTGCGCTACCGGCAATTTGAGGATCGATAATCCCCCAGCCAGCATGATGATGATGGCGATCACCCATGCAAATATGGGGCGATCGATAAAGAAATTAGGCATGTCTTAACGGCTCCTGTTTAAGTTAAGACTTGGTTTGTTCTGATGGCGCGTTGCCTGTGGCTTGCTGTTTATCATCAGAAGCTACTTCCTGCGCTTTTACCTGCACGCCTGGTTTGATTTTTTGCAGGCCGGTGACGATAACGCGATCGCCAGTTTTCAGACCGTCAGTGACCAGCCATTTATCGCCAATCGCCTGAGAAGCAGTGACCTGGCGGACTTCGACTTTATCGCCTTCCCCGACCACCATGACGCTGGCGTCGCCGCGCGGCGTACGGGTAACACCCTGTTGCGGTACCAGCAGGGCGTCAGGGTTAACCCCTTCTTCCAGACGGGCACGCACAAACATCCCCGGTAGCAGGGTGTGGTCCGGGTTCGGGAAAATCGCGCGCAGCGTGATAGAGCCGGTGGTCTGATCGACGGTGACATCCGAAAATTCCAGCGTGCCGGCCTGCGGATACTTAAGACCGTCATTCGTCACCAGCTCCACTTTCGCTTTGCCGTTTTCCTGTTTCAGGCGGCCATCGGCCAGCTCCTGTTTCAGGCGCAGGAAATCATTGCTCGACTGGGTGACGTCAACATAGATCGGATCCAGCTGCTGAACAGTTGCCAGGGCAGTCGTTTGACCATTCTGCACCAGCGCCCCTTCGGTCACCGCGGATTTACCAATCCGGCCGCTGATCGGCGAGGTGACTTTGGTGTAGGCCAGATTGATGCGCGCGGTTTCCACGGCCGCTTTCGCTGCGACCACGGCCGCATTGCTCTGCTGTGCCGTCGCGACGGCGGTATCGTAGTCTTGTTGACTAATATATTTAGTGCCTAACAGTTTCTGATAACGCTTGACCGTCAGTTGATCCATGTTCGCTGCCGCCTGGGCTTTTGCCAGGTCGCCTTTGGCGCTGTCATAGCTGGCCTGATAGGTGGCGGGATCGATCTGATACAGGGAAACGCCGGCCTGGATGTCGCTACCTTCCACGAAGTTACGTTTTAAAATAATGCCACTGACCTGAGGACGGACTTCCGCAATGCGATAGGCGCTGGTGCGGCCTGGCAGTTCGGTGGTTATTTGTAGAGGTGCGGATTTGAGCGTCACAATACCGACTTCCGGCATGTGCTGGGCTCCTTGTTGAGCCGGTTTATCGTCACATCCTGTTAGCGCTAAGCTGCCTGAGAGCATCAGAACGACCGCCAGAGGCGTTAACCCTCTGTTTTTGTTCATATGTAAACCTCGAGTGTCCAATTTCAAAATGTTCAGTGGCTCAAACAACCACAAACCCACTACAGTCTTTCTATTATGGTCATGCTATGGTACATGCATTCACAAATGTATGTAAACGTAACCTCTGTAAAGTCATTAACCTATGGCACGAAAAACCAAACAACAGGCACGTGAAACCCGGCAACTGATTCTGGATGTTGCTCTGCGTCTGTTTTCGCAGCAAGGCGTATCATCTACCTCGTTGGCAACAATTGCAAAAGCTGCGGGTGTAACGAGGGGGGCTATCTACTGGCATTTCAAGAATAAATCAGATTTATTCAACGAAATTTGGGAGCTGTCAGACGCCAGTATTAGCGATCTCGAAATTGAGTATCGGGCAAAATTCCCCAACGATCCACTCTCAGTTATCAGGGAGATATTAGTCTATGTTCTTGAAGCGACAGTGACAGAGGAACGTCGACGATTAATGATGGAGATTATCTACCACAAGTGTGAGTTTGTCGGTGAGATGACCGTGGTGCAGCAGGCCCAGCGGCAGCTCTCCCTGGCGAGCTACGAGCGTATCGAGCAGACCTTAAAAGAGTGTATCGCCGCGAAGCTATTGCCCGCCAATTTACTCACCCGGCGGGCGGCCGTGTTAATGCGCAGCTACCTTTCCGGCCTGATGGAAAACTGGCTGTTTGCCCCTGACTCGTTCGACCTGCATGCGGAAGCGCGCGACTACGTCGCTATCCTGCTGGAGATGTATCAGTTCTGTCCTACGCTACGCGGCCCGGAGAGCCTGACAGCTTAACGTTAGCGCGCGGATGTACGTGAATTTTTAGCGCCGTCCGCCGCTATTCGCCAGCGAAGAGAAGTGCTATTCTGCGCGCTTGCGACGACCCCCGGTATTCTCCGGCATTTGCATTCATTCATATTAACTATGCTGCACACGATCTCCAGGCAACGCGCCACGTTTATCTTTTTCATTACGCTGCTCTGCTTTATTGGCCTTTTCAGCCCAGTTCAGGGCCGCGCCGCGGACCTCCCTGACCGGGCAGAGGTGCAGAGCCAGCTCAATACGTTAAACAAGCAAAAAGAACTGACTCCGCAGGACAAACTGGTCCAGCAGGATTTGACCCAGACGCTGGAAACGCTGGATAAAATCGAGCGCATCAAAAGCGAGACGGCACAGCTGCGTCAGCAGGTCGAGCAAGCCCCGGCGAAGCTGCGCCAGGCGGTGGATAGTCTCAACAACCTGAGCGAGGTCCCTGACGACGCCGCCACGCGCAAAACGCTCAGTACGCTCTCTCTGCGTCAACTGGAGTCACGCGTCACCCAGACGCTGGACGATCTGCAGAATGCGCAAAACGATCTGGCGACCTATAACAGCCAACTGGTTTCCCTGCAAACGCAGCCGGAACGTGTGCAGAACGCGATGTATAACGCCTCCCAACAGTTGCAGCAGATCCGCAATCGGCTGAATGGCACCTCGGTGGGCGACGAGACGCTGCGCCCGACCCAGCAGGTGCTGTTGCAGGCTCAACAGGCGCTGCTCAACGCGCAGATTGAGCAGCAGCGCAAGAGCCTCGAAGGCAACACCGTCCTGCAGGATACCCTGCAGAAGCAGCGTGACTACGTCACCGCCTGGAGCAACCGGCTGGAGCATCAGCTGCAGCTGCTGCAGGAGGCGGTGAACAGCAAGCGGCTTACGCTGACGGAGAAAACCGCCCAGGAGGCGGTCACCCCGGACGAAACCACGCGAATTCAGGCCAATCCGCTGGTTAAGCAGGAGCTGGATATTAACCATCAGCTCAGCGAGAAGCTGATCCAGGCGACGGAGAACGGTAACCAGCTGGTGCAGCGCAATATCCAGGTGAAGAACTGGCTCGACCGCGCGCTGCAGTCTGAACGGGATATTAAAGAGCAAATTTCAGTTCTGCGGGGGAGCCTGCTGCTGTCGCGCATTCTTTATCAGCAACAGCAGACGCTGCCGTCGGCGGACGAACTGCAGGATATGACCAACCGCATCGCCGACCTGCGGCTCGAGCAGTTTGAGGTGAACCAGCAGCGCGACGCGCTGTTCCAGAGCGACGCCTTTGTCGCCAAACTGGAGGAGGGGCACAGCAGCGAAGTGAACGATGAAGTCCACGCCGCGCTACTGGAAGTGATCGACATGCGCCGCGAACTGCTTGACCAGTTCAACAAACAGCTGGGGAACCAGCTGATGATGGCCATCAACCTGCAGATCAACCAGCAGCAGTTGATGAGCGTCTCGAGCAGTCTGAAGGAAATTCTGACCCAACAAATTTTCTGGGTGAACAGCAATAAACCGATGGACTGGGAGTGGATTAAGGCCTTCCCGGAAGCGCTGAAAGGTCAGTTTAAGGCGATGAAAATCACCGTGAACTGGGAAAAAGCGTGGCCCGCGGTGTTTATCGCTTTCCTGGCCGGTTTACCATTGCTGCTGATTGCCGGCCTGATCCGCTGGCGTCTGCAGTGGCTGAAGGATTATCAGGCTAAGCTTGCTTCCCAGGTGGGGCAGCTGCGCAACGATACCCAGCTGCATACGCCAAAGGCGATCCTGATCGACCTGATTCGGGCCTTGCCGGTGGTGCTGGTAATTTTGGCGATTGGCCTGATCTTACTCACCATGCAGCTTAATATCAGCGGACTGCTGTGGGCGTACAGTAAAAAGCTGGCCATGTTCTGGCTGGTCTTTGGTCTGTGCTGGAAAGTGCTGGAAAAGAACGGCGTGGCGGTCAGCCACTTCAATATGCCTGCGCAGTTGACCAGCCACTGGCGGCGACAAATTGTTCGCGTCAGCCTCGCGTTGCTGCCGCTGAATTTCTGGTCGGTGATTTCCGAGCTGTCGCCACTGAACCTGATGGACGACGTGCTGGGGCAGTTTGTGATTTTCTTCAATCTGCTGCTGATTGCCGTGCTGGTCTGGCCGATGTGTCGGGAAAGCTGGCGTGATAAAGAATCACACAGCCTGCGCCTGCTGACGATCACCGTGCTGTCTATTGTCCCGGTAGCCCTGATGGTGCTGACGGCGACCGGTTACTTCTACACCACGCTGCGCCTGGCGGGACGCTGGATCGAGACCGTGTATCTGGTGATGATCTGGAACCTGCTGTACCAGACCGTGCTGCGCGGTCTGAGCGTGGCGGCGCGACGTATCGCCTGGCGCCGGGCGCTGGCGCGCCGTCAGCATCTGGTGAAGGAGGGTGCGGAAGGCGCCGAGCCGCAGGAGGAGCCGACTATCGCTCTCGAGCAGGTCAACCAGCAGACGCTGCGCATCACCATGCTGGTGATGATCGCGCTGTTCGCGGTCATGTTCTGGGCGATTTGGTCTGATCTGATCACCGTTTTCGCCTATCTCGACAGCATTACCCTCTGGCACTACAACGGTACCGAAGCGGGGGCCAGCGTGGTGCGCAGCGTCACGATGGGCAGTCTGCTGTTTGCCATTGTGGCGTCGATGGTCGCCTGGGCGCTAATACGCAACCTGCCGGGTCTGCTGGAGGTGCTGGTTCTCTCGCGTCTCAATATGCGTCAGGGCACCTCCTACGCCATCACCACCATTCTTAACTATGCGATTATCGCCATCGGGGCGATGACGGTGTTCGGGTCGCTGGGCGTCTCCTGGGATAAACTACAATGGCTGGCGGCCGCGCTGTCGGTTGGTTTAGGTTTTGGCCTGCAGGAGATCTTCGGTAACTTCGTCTCCGGTCTGATTATTCTGTTCGAGCGTCCAGTGCGCATTGGGGATACGGTAACCATCGGCACCTTCTCCGGTACGGTAAGCAAAATCCGTATCCGCGCGACCACCATCACCGACTTCGATCGCAAAGAGGTAATTATCCCGAACAAGGCGTTCGTTACCGAGCGCTTGATCAACTGGTCGCTCTCCGACACCGTGACCCGGGTGGTGATCCGCCTCGGCGTCGCCTATGGCTCCGATCTGGATAAAGTGAAAGCGGTGCTGCTGAAGGCCGCGCACGATCATCCGAAAGTGATGCAGGAGCCGGCGCCAGCGGTTTTCTTCACCACCTTCGGGGCCAGTACGCTGGATCATGAACTGCGTCTGTATGTTCGTGAACTGCGCGATCGCAGCTACACGGTGGATGAGCTCAACCGCGCCATCGACCGCCTGTGCCGGGAGAATGACATTAACATTGCCTTTAACCAGCTGGAAGTTCATCTGCGCAATGAAAAAGGCGATGAAGTCACCGAAGTGAAGCGGGACGGGAAGGGGGACGATCTGGCGCCCACCACCGCGTCCTGATCGAAGAGGGGCGGCGCAAAGCCGCCCCTGCTGCTTCAGGGTGCCAGCGCGGCGAGTTCTTCATCGCTGAGCCCGGTGAGCTCCTGCACGGTTTGACGTTCGAGGCCGCGCGCCAACATTCTGGCGGCGATGCTGCGGGTGGCTTCCTGCTCACCCTCTTGCTGTCCCTGTTTACGGCCTTTTTCTTCCAGCCATTCGGCAATGGTCATCATCAGCTCCTTATGCCTGGGCGACTGCGCCGCCAGCGTGCGGATCAGCGCCCCCGGATGTTCCGTAGTTCCCGCCTGCAACATATAGCGCAGCAGCGTATTCAGCTGCGCTTCGGTCAGATAGCCTTGCGTCATCAGCGCAATCAGCGGCACCTGCAGCTCGGCCAGATCGCGATGGCGGATATGCTTTTGCAGCAGCTCCAGCATGGCCATCCGCCGATGACGGGCGATCTGATTATCTGGCATTACGGTGAGGTCCACCAGCGGAAAATCATTGCTATAGAGCGTCTTCGCCAGCGCCGGATCGGCGAATAGCTGTTGCCAGTTGCGGGCCCAGGGCCAGGGGCTCACTTTGCCGTGATAAAACAGAATGGGCACCACCAGCGGCAGCGTGTCGTGGCCAGCGTCCAGATGACGCTGCATGGCGGCCAGCGCATAGCGCAGCAGGCGAAATGCCATCAGCTTGTCCGGGGTACTCTGGTGCTCAATCAGCGCGTACACATAGCCCGGTCCATGACGCGTGCGCAGTGAGTAAAGGATATCGGAATAGCTGGCGCGCAGGTCCTCTTCAACAAAGCTACCGGAGACCAGCTGCAGCGAATCCAGTTCGCAGATCGCCAGAAACGGCGCGGGGAGATACAACTGCAAAAAATCCTTCGCGACCGCCTGATGCATGAGCATCTGGCGAAACACCGCGTCGTGTGGGGTTTGACTGACTTTTTCCATCAATATTGTCTCCAGTGGCGTCATGCGCAGAGGACCAGACTGCCAGCACACTGCCGGAGACAACATCCTACTTCTCTGGGTTTTGCGACCCGCTTTCCGCGTTTTTTAACTTGTTTGCATAATCCCGCCTGACAATTTCCAGCGCGCCCAGCACGGTTTGCGCCGGGATCTGATGCGATTCCAGCAACATGATTAAATCGACGGCCAGTTTGACCTCATCGGATGCATTTTCCAGCGACATCGGGCTCTCCTGTTAGCGCGTCAGCCGCGCCAGTACGTTTTCAATCTTGTCCAGTGCCTGTCGGCAGCGCGCCAACCGGCCGCTGTAGGCTTCAACTTCTTTCCCCAGCCGCTGCTGCTCGTCAAGGCTGGTCGCCTGCGCCTGCTGACGCTGACGTTGGTCGCGCATCGCCAGCAGGCGGCGCTCATACTCCTGATGCTGCAGGCGACGGCGCTGCCAGCGGCTCAGCGTTGGCGACGCGTGGTCCCAACTGCGCAAGGACCAGGTGGCGGTTTCACGACGCAGCGCGGCGATTTGCGCCGCCAGACGCTCGGCAATCCAGACCACCTGCGGCAGCTGCTGGCGCTCGACGGCCTGGCTCAGTTGGGAAAAGTTTTGCCGGGCTTCCGCCAGATAGTCCTGCATCAGCGTGCTGCGGGTATGAAAGAGCTGACGGTCAAAGCGTGGGCTCAGGGTCGCGTGCTTCGCCAGCGGCGCCACCAGCGCGGCCAGCTCGCTGAGCTGATCGTTCAGCGTTTGTAAAAGTTGAGCTGTTTTCACCACACCTCTCCATTCCCTTCCAGCCAACTGTGCTACAGTAGCCTCATCTGTTTGATAACGATTCGCATTATGCCACCTGTTATTCTAACCATTATCGGCTGGCTGGCGGTAGCGCTGGGTACGCTGGGCATCTTCTTACCGTTGCTGCCGACAACGCCGTTTATTCTGCTCGCCGCCTGGTGCTTTGCCCGCTCATCGCCGCGCTTTCACCAGTGGCTGCTGTATCGCTCCTGGTTTGGCGGCTATCTTCGCCACTGGCAGCAGTACCGCGCGATGCCTCGCGGCGCCAAACCGCGCGCCATTGCGATGATCGTGGTGACTTTTGCTATTTCGCTGTGGCTGGTTAAGCTTACGTGGGTGCGCATCATGCTGTTGGTCATTCTGGCCTGCCTGCTGATCTTTATGTGGCGCATTCCGGTGGTTGACGCAAAGCAACAAAAGCACTGATGCGCAATAATGCCTGTTGCAATTGTTGCTGACAGCCAGTAAATTCTGGCGTTTTCGAGCGCGGGCAAGCCTGGTCAAAGGTTAAACAAATGTTTCTTTGGCCCCTTTTGCACGCCCGTGGGTAACACCGTTTCAATCAGGCATACACTTATGACCGCAACTGCACAGCAGCTTGAATATCTGAAGAACAGCATCCAGAGTATCGAGGATTATCCAAAACCTGGCATTCTTTTCCGCGATGTCACCAGCTTACTGGAAGACCCGAAGGCCTACGCGCTTAGCATTGAACTGCTGACCGAGCGCTACAAAGACGCGGGTATTACCAAAGTGGTAGGGACTGAGGCGCGTGGCTTCCTGTTCGGCGCCCCGGTTGCGCTGGCGCTGGGCGTGGGCTTTGTTCCGGTTCGCAAGCCGCGTAAGTTGCCGCGTGAAACCATTGCCGAGAGCTATGAGCTGGAGTATGGCACCGATCAGCTGGAGATCCACGTTGACGCAATCAAACCGGGCGACAAGGTGCTGGTGGTGGACGATCTGCTGGCGACCGGCGGCACCATCGACGCGACGGTCAAACTGATCCGCCGTCTCGGCGGCGAAGTGCACGATGCCGCTTTCATTATCAACCTCTTCGATCTGGGCGGCGAACAGCGCCTGGAGAAGCTGGGGATCCACTGCTACAGCCTGGTGCCGTTCCCGGGCCACTAAGCAAATCCCTCCACATAGCCTCGCCGATCGGGCGGGGCTGTGATAGCATGACCCCTTCGTGATTTCACCTTCCAGCGTTTCAGAGCCAGCCCATGAGTTATCAGGTCTTAGCCCGTAAATGGCGCCCACAAACCTTTGCTGACGTCGTCGGCCAGGAACATGTGCTGACCGCACTGGCGAACGGCTTGTCGTTAGGGCGCATTCATCACGCTTATCTCTTTTCCGGTACCCGCGGGGTCGGTAAGACCTCCATCGCCCGTCTGCTGGCGAAAGGGTTAAACTGTGAAACCGGCATCACCGCCACCCCCTGCGGCGTGTGCGATAACTGCCGGGAAATTGAACAGGGGCGTTTTGTCGATCTGATTGAGATTGACGCCGCCTCGCGCACCAAAGTCGAAGATACCCGCGACCTGCTGGATAACGTCCAGTACGCGCCGGCCCGCGGCCGCTTTAAGGTCTATCTCATCGACGAAGTCCATATGTTGTCGCGCCACAGCTTCAACGCGTTATTAAAAACGCTGGAGGAGCCGCCAGCGCACGTCAAATTCCTGCTGGCGACGACGGATCCGCAGAAGCTGCCGGTGACGATCTTATCCCGCTGCCTGCAGTTCCATCTCAAAGCCCTGGATGTTGAACAGATCCGCCATCAGCTGGAGCATATTCTTGGCGAAGAGCAGATTGCCTTTGAGCCCCGTGCGCTGCAGCTCTTGTCGCGGGCAGCCGACGGCAGCCTGCGCGATGCCTTAAGCCTGACCGATCAGGCGATTGCCAGTGGAGAAGGACAGCTGACGGCCGCATCGGTGAGCACCATGCTCGGCACCCTTGATGACGATCAGGCGCTGTCGCTGATTGAAGCGCTGGTTGCTGCCGACGGCGATCGGGTGATGGCGGGCGTCAATGACGCCGCCGCACGCGGCGTCGAGTGGGAGGCGCTGTTGGTGGAGATGCAGAGCCTGCTGCACCGCATCGCCATGGTACAGCTGTCGCCTTCGGCGCTGGGCGCCGATATGGCCACGGTCGAAGTGCGGATGCGCGAACTGGCGCGAACCGTACCGCCGGGTGACGTTCAGCTTTACTACCAAACGCTGCTGATGGGCCGCAAAGAGCTGCCTTATGCGCCGGACCGGCGAATGGGCGTCGAAATGACGCTGCTCCGCGCGCTGGCGTTTCATCCGCGTAAGCCGCTTCCAGAGCCGGAAGTGCAGCCAGCACAGACCGCCGCGCCCGCGCCGCGTCAGCCGGTTGCCCCCGCTGCGCCGCCGCAGCAGCCGTCGCAGAGTTTGCCGCCGACCACCAGCCAGGTGCTGGCGGCCCGCAGCCACCTGCAGCGCAGCCAGGGAGCAACCACTCCAAAAAAGAGTGAACCGGCAGCCGCTTCCCGCGCGCGGCCGGTGAATAACGCTGCGCTGGAGCGACTGAGTTCGATTACCGAGCGCGTCCAGGCTCGTCCGGCGGCGGCTGCCCTTGAGCAGGCCCCGGCGAAGAAAGAGGCCTATCGCTGGAAGGCGACGACAGTGGTTGAAGAGGCCAAAGTCGAAGTCGCGACGCCAAAAGCGCTGAAAAAAGCGCTGGAGCATGAGAAGACGCCGGAGCTGGCGGCCAAGCTCGCCGAAGAAGCGGTCGAGCGCGACAGCTGGGCGGCGGAAGTGAGCCGGCTGGCGGTACCTAAGCTGGTCGAGCAGGTGGCGCTCAACGCGTGGAAAGAGCAGGAGGGCAGCCGCGTCTGTCTGCATCTGCGCCCCAGCCAGCGTCACCTCAATTCCACCGGCGCGCAGCAAAAGCTGGCTGAAGCGCTGGGGGTGTTGTACGGTACGCCGGTTGAATTGACCATCGTGGAAGATGATAATCCCGCGATGCGTACGCCGCTGGAGTGGCGGCAGGCTATTTATGAAGAAAAGCTCGCGCAGGCGCGCGAAGCCATTATCGCGGATAATAACATTCAGACCCTGCGTCGTTTCTTCGACGCCGATCTGGATGAAGAGAGTATCCGCCCCATTTGAACGCCAGTCTGACTGGCATTCAGTACCTTTAACGATGACTGACTGAGAGAGAAGCCTATGTTTGGTGGAAAAGGCGGCCTGGGTAACCTGATGAAGCAGGCCCAGCAGATGCAAGACAAAATGCAGAAGATGCAGGAAGAGATCGCTCAGCTGGAAGTGACCGGCGAATCCGGCGCGGGTCTGGTGAAAGTGACCATTAACGGCGCGCACAACTGCCGCCGTGTGGAAATCGACCCAAGCCTGCTGGAAGACGACAAAGAAATGCTGGAAGATCTGGTGGCTGCCGCGTTTAACGACGCCGCGCGCCGCATTGAAGAGACCCAGAAAGAGAAGATGGCTTCCGTTTCTGCCGGTATGCAGCTGCCGCCAGGCTTCAAGATGCCGTTCTGATGCAAACCAGCCCGCTGTTAACTCAGCTTATGGAAGCGCTGCGCTGTCTGCCGGGCGTTGGCCCGAAGTCGGCGCAGCGCATGGCGTTTACCCTGCTGCAGCGCGATCGCAGCGGCGGTATGCGCCTGGCGCAGGCGCTGACGCGCGCGATGTCGGAGATCGGCCACTGCGCCGATTGCCGCACCTTCACCGAGCAGGAGGTGTGCAATATCTGCAGCAACCCGCGTCGCCAGGAAAACGGCCAGATCTGCGTGGTGGAGAGTCCGGCGGACATCCACGCCATCGAGCAGACCGGGCAGTATTCCGGCCGCTACTTCGTGCTGATGGGGCACCTGTCGCCGCTCGACGGCATCGGGCCAGATGACATCGGGCTCGATCGCCTTGAACAACGGCTGGAAGCAGAGTCGATCACCGAGGTGATCCTTGCCACTAACCCGACCGTTGAGGGTGAGGCGACGGCCAACTACATCGCGGAGCTGTGCGCGCAGTATGGCGTTGATGCCAGCCGCATCGCCCACGGCGTGCCGGTGGGCGGCGAGCTGGAAATGGTCGACGGCACCACGCTGTCCCACTCGCTGGCCGGTCGTCACAAGATTACTTTCTGAACAAATGGAGGCGGCCAGCGCCGCCTCCGCTTGAAAAATTTCCCCGCAGTCCCCATCTCCCACTCAACGGTTTTTTACCCCATTTAAAATGGCATTGTTGAGGTTGAATCAGATGAAAGGACAAGAAACTCGTGGTTTTCAGTCAGAGGTAAAGCAACTTCTGCACCTGATGATCCATTCCCTCTATTCCAACAAAGAAATCTTTCTGCGTGAGCTGATTTCCAACGCCTCTGATGCGGCCGATAAGCTGCGTTTCCGCGCGCTGTCGCAGCCGGATTTGTATGAGGGCGATGGCGAGCTGCGCGTACGGGTTTCGTTTGATAAAGACAACCGCACCCTGACCATCGCCGATAACGGTATCGGCATGAACCGGGAAGAGGTTATCGATCATCTCGGCACTATCGCCAAATCCGGCACCAAAGCGTTTCTGGAATCGATGGGTTCCGACCAGGCGAAAGACAGCCAGCTGATCGGCCAGTTCGGCGTCGGCTTCTACTCTGCCTTCATCGTGGCGGATAAAGTGACCGTGCGTACCCGTGCGGCGGGCGATAAACCTGAGAATGGCGTGTTCTGGGAATCCGCCGGCGAAGGGGAATATACCGTTGCCGACATCACCAAAGCCGATCGCGGCACCGAAATCACCCTGCATCTGCGTGAGGGCGAAGACGATTTCCTCAACGACTGGCGCGTGCGCTCCATCATCAGCAAGTATTCCGACCATATCGCGCTGCCGGTTGAGATTGAAAAGCAGGAAGAGAAAGACGGCGAAACCGTGATTTCGTGGGAAAAAATCAACAAGGCGCAGGCCCTGTGGACCCGCAGCAAGTCCGAAGTGAACGACGACGAATACAAAGAGTTCTACAAGCATATCGCTCACGACTACAGCGACCCGCTGACCTGGAGCCACAACCGCGTGGAAGGTAAGCAGGAGTATACCAGCCTGCTGTATATCCCGTCGCAGGCGCCGTGGGATATGTGGAACCGCGATCATAAACACGGCCTGAAGCTGTACGTGCAGCGTGTGTTCATTATGGACGACGCCGAGCAGTTTATGCCGAACTACCTGCGCTTCGTGCGTGGCCTGATCGACTCCAACGATCTGCCGCTGAACGTCTCCCGTGAAATCCTGCAGGACAGCAGCGTGACCCGCAACCTGCGTACCGCGCTGACCAAACGCGCGCTGCAGATGCTGGATAAGCTGGCGAAAGACGACGCTGAAAAATATCAAACTTTCTGGAAACAGTTCGGCCTGGTGCTGAAAGAGGGCCCGGCGGAAGATCCGAGCAACCAGGAAGCGATCGCCAAACTGCTGCGTTTCGCGACGACGCATACCGACTCCTCCGCGCAGACCGTGTCGCTGGAAGAGTATGTCTCGCGGATGAAAGAAGGCCAGGAGAAGATCTACTACATCACTGCCGACAGCTATGCGGCGGCGAAGAGCAGCCCGCACCTCGAACTGCTGCGTAAGAAAGGGATTGAAGTTCTGCTGCTCTCCGATCGCATCGACGAGTGGATGATGAGCTACCTGACCGAGTTCGACGGCAAAGCGTTCCAGTCGGTGGCGAAAGCCGACGAGTCGCTGGACAAGCTGGCGGATGAAGTGGACGAGTCCACCAAAGAAGCTGAAAAAGCGCTGGAGCCGTTCGTTGAGCGTGTGAAAAACCTGCTTGGCGACCGGGTGAAAGAGGTGCGTCTGACCCATCGTCTGACCGACACCCCGGCGATTGTCACTACCGATGCCGATGAGATGAGCACGCAGATGGCGAAGCTGTTCGCGGCAGCGGGCCAGGCGGCACCGGAAGTGAAATACATCTTCGAACTGAACCCGGCGCATCAACTGGTGAAACGCGCCGCCGATACCCAGGATGACGCGCAGTTCGGCGAATGGGTAGAGCTGCTGCTGGATCAGGCGCTGCTGGCTGAGCGCGGCACGCTGGAAGATCCGAACCAGTTTATCCGTCGTATGAACCAGTTGCTGGCTTCCTGACGCGAACCTGAACGAGTAGCCCGGCCAAGCGACGCGACGCCGGGAACGGGATAAATGCCCCGCCTGAGCAATTTGCTCCGGCGGGGCATTTCACATTGGATTGCATAAAATATCTCACCATTAACCGTTTCAGCCGCACCGCCTTCCTTGAGCCATTGCCGTTCTGGTGGTATGGTTTAGCGTTTTTGAAAAATTGAATCGACTTTTGAGGGGATTTTCGTAATGCGTATTATTCTGCTTGGCGCTCCGGGCGCGGGTAAAGGAACTCAGGCTCAGTTCATCATGGAGAAATACGGTATTCCGCAAATCTCCACCGGCGATATGCTGCGCGCGGCGGTAAAATCCGGCTCTGAGCTCGGTAAGCAAGCGAAAGACATTATGGACGCCGGCAAGCTGGTAACCGATGAGCTGGTCATCGCGCTGGTGAAAGAGCGTATCGCCCAGGAAGATTGCCGTAACGGCTTCCTGCTGGACGGCTTCCCGCGAACCATTCCGCAGGCTGACGCGATGAAAGAAGCGGGTATTACCGTTGATTACGTGCTGGAATTCGACGTGCCGGACGAACTGATCGTCGACCGCATCGTTGGCCGTCGCGTTCATGCGGCATCCGGTCGCGTATACCACATCAAATTCAATCCGCCGAAGGTGGAAGGCAAAGACGACGTGACCGGCGAAGAGCTGACCACCCGTAAAGACGACCAGGAAGAGACCGTGCGTAAGCGCCTGGTGGAATACCATCAGATGACAGCACCGCTGATCGGCTACTACACCAAAGAAGCGCAGGCGGGCAACACCAAATATGCCAAAGTCGACGGCACCAAAGCGGTAGCTGACGTGCGCGCTGAACTGGAAAAAATCCTCGGCTGATAAAGCCTTTTCTCATCCTGCTGCCGCAGGATGAGAACTCCTCTCATTTCTACCTTTTGCTATGATTGGTTCCGTTTAGCGCCATTTCAGCTACAATTGGCTGCGATTCAAATGGTTAAGAGGCGGTAATGCATCAGACGAAAACAGGTATCTTGCTGGCCAATTTAGGCACTCCCGATGCGCCCACCCCCGGTGCGGTGAAGCGCTATCTGCGACAATTCCTCAGCGACAAACGGGTGGTGGATACATCTCGTCTGCTATGGTGGCCGCTGCTGCGTGGCGTCATACTGCCGATTCGCTCCCCGCGCGTGGCGAAGCTCTATCAGTCCGTGTGGATGGAGGAGGGATCGCCGCTGATGGTATACAGCCGTCGCCAGCAGCAGGCGCTGGCCGCCAGGCTGCCGGATACGCCGGTGGCGCTGGGCATGAGCTATGGTTCGCCGTCGCTGGCCAGCGCGGTGGATGATTTACTGGCGCAGGGGGTGGGACACATCGTGGTGCTGCCGCTGTACCCACAATATTCCTGTTCGACGGTGGCCGCCGTCTGGGATGAGCTGGCGCGGATCCTTGCGAAAAAGCGCGCTATTCCGGGTATCTCGTTTATTCGCGACTATGCCGATCACCCGGACTATATCCATGCGCTGGCGGCCAGCGTGCGCGCCTCCTTCGCGGTGCACGGGGAACCCGATCTGCTGCTGCTCTCCTACCATGGGATCCCGCAGCGCTATGCCAACCAGGGCGATGATTATCCCCAGCGCTGTCGCGATACCACGCGGGAACTGGTTTCCGCGCTGGGGCTGCCGCCGGAGCGGGTGATGATGACCTTCCAGTCGCGCTTTGGCCGGGAACCCTGGCTGACGCCGTACACCGATGAGACGCTGAAGATGCTTGGCGAGCAGGGGACGAAGCATATTCAGGTGCTGTGCCCGGGGTTTGCCGCTGACTGTCTCGAAACGCTGGAAGAGATTGCCGTTCAGAACCGGGAAGTTTTCCTCGAAGCGGGTGGCGAGCAGTATGAATATATTCCGGCGCTAAATGCGGATGTGGCGCATATTGAGATGATGGTCAACCTGACGGCGCCTTATCGCTGATCGCGCGCAGGGCGGGGAATATGCTACTATTTCCCGCTTGTTCCCTGTTATTTAAGCGCCACTATGAAATTTCCCGGTAAACGCAAATCCAAACACTATTTTCCCGTCAACGCCCGCGACCCGCTGCTGCAGCAAATTCAGCCGGAGAATGAATCCAGCGTCTCCTGGGTGGTCGGTATCGACCAGACGCTGGTGGATATCGAAGCGAAAGTGGATGAAGCGTTTATCGTACGCTATGGTCTGAGCGCGGGCCACTCGCTGGTGATTGAAGATGACGTCGCCGAGGCGCTGTACCAGGAGCTGGTACGCAATAATCTCATTACCCATCAGTTTGCCGGCGGCACCATCGGCAATACCATGCATAACTACTCGGTGCTGGCGGACGATCGCTCGGTGCTGCTTGGCGTGATGTGCAGCAATATCGACATCGGCGGCTATGCCTATCGCTACCTGTGCAATACCTCCAGCCGCACCGATCTGAACTATCTGCAGGGCGTCGACGGCGCCATTGGCCGCTGTTTTACCCTGATCAGCGACAGCGGCGAGCGCACCTTCGCCATCAGCCCGGGTCACATGAACAAGCTGCGCCCGGAAAGCATTCCGGAAGCGGTGATCGCCGGCGCCTCGGCGCTGGTGCTCACCTCCTACCTGGTACGCTGCAAGCCGGGCGAGCCGATGCCAGACGCCACGATGAAAGCCATCGAGTACGCCAAAAAGCATGATGTGCCGGTGGTGTTAACTCTCGGAACTAAATACGTGATTGCCGATAACCCGGCGTGGTGGCAGCAGTTCCTGCAGGAGCATGTCTCGATTCTGGCGATGAATGAAGAAGAAGGGGAAGCCCTGACCGGTTTTGCCGATCCGCTGTCGGCGGCGGATAAAGCGCTGGACTGGGTCGACCTGGTGCTGTGCACTGCCGGTCCGGCGGGCCTGTATATGGCGGGCTTTACCGAAGAAGAGGCGAAGCGGAAAACCCAGCATCCGCTGCTGCCGGGGGCGATCCCGGAGTTTAACCAGTTTGAATTCAGCCGTGCGATGCGCCACCAGGATTGCGTTAATCCGCTGCGTATCTATTCACATATCGCCCCGTATATGGGCGGGCCTGAAAAAATCATGAATACCAACGGCGCTGGCGACGGCGCCCTGGCGGCGCTGCTGCATGACATCACCGCCAATAACTACCACCGCAATAACGTGCCCAACTCCAGCAAGCACAAATGCAAATGGCTGACCTACTCCTCACTGGCGCAGGTGTGTAAATATGCCAACCGCGTGAGCTATCAGGTGCTGAACCAGCACTCGCCGCGTTTAACCCGCGGCCTGCCGGAGCGTGAGGACAGCCTGGAAGAGGCGTACTGGGATCGGTAAGCGCGTCCCTCTCCCGACGGGGAGAGGGCAGTACATCAGCCGGTGACGACTTCACCGGCCGGTGGCGTTTCCAGAAGCTGCAGCATGGCGCGGGCAATTTCCCGCTCGCCCATCACCACCTGATTAGCCCCGCGATCGATAATGTAGTCCACTTCATCATCGTAATGGGCGCGGGCGATGATCTCGATATTCGGGCATTTTTCCCGTGCGGAAGCGACAATTTCTCCGGCCTCGTAGCCGTTGGGGATAGTCAGCAGCAGCCAGCGGGCGCAGTCGAGATGCGCCAGTTCCATGATCTCTTCATTGGCGGCATTACCCAGCACCGCGCTGATCCCGCGCTCGCGTAACTCATCCACGCGGGTACGCGAGGTTTCAACCACCACCAGCGGGATCCCCTGGGCCATCAGCTTCTCGCCCAGCAGACTGCCGACGCGGCCGAAGCCAACCAGCAGCGCGTGGTTACAGATATCGACTGGCACCTGTTTCTCATCTTCCAGCACCTCTTCCAGCGTCTGCTCGTCGAGGGTTTCGGTTTTATCGAGATATTTTTCCAGCAGGGTAAACAGCACCGGGTTGAGCATAATCGAGATGATCGCCCCGGCCAGCACCAGGTTTTGTCCAGCCTGCGGCAGCAGGTTAAGCGCCATCCCCAGGCCGGCGAGAATAAAGGCAAACTCACCAATCTGCGCCAGGCTGGCGGCAATGGTCAATGCGGTACGCGGCGAATGACCAAACATACGCACGAGGAAAAAGGCGGCGGCGGATTTACCAAAGATAATAATCGCCAGTGTCGCCAGCACCGCCAGCGGCTGCTGCACCAGCACCATCGGGTCAAACAGCATGCCGACGGAGACAAAGAACAGCACCGCGAAGGCGTCGCGCAGCGGCAGGGTGTCATGGGCGGCGCGGTGGCTCAGCTCAGATTCGTTAAGCACCATGCCGGCGAAGAAGGCGCCAAGGGCGAAGGAGACATCAAACAGCTCCACGGCGCCGAAGGCGATGCCCAGCGCCAGGGCCAGCACCGACAGGGTGAACAGCTCGCGTGATCCGGTGGCGGCGCTGCGCGACATGATCCACGGCACCAACCGGCGACCGACCAGCATCATGATGGCGATAAAGGCCACCACTTTACCAATGGTGATCCCGAGGTCGAGGGCCAGAGAGGCGAAGCCAACGTCACCTTTCTCCGTCATCCCGGCAATCGCTGGCAGCAGGACCAGCGTCAGGACCATCACCAGGTCTTCTACAATCAGCCAGCCAATGGCAATCTGCCCGCGCTGACTGTCAATAAGCTGTCGCTCCTCGAGGGCACGCAGTAGCACCACGGTACTGGCGGTGGAGAGACACAGGCCAAAGACGATGCCGGTCATCAGCGACCAGCCAAGGGCGGCGGAAAGTGCCATACCCAGCAGCGTCGCCACGGCTATCTGGGCGATGGCCCCGGGAATGGCGATCGACTTTACCGCCATCAGATCTTTCAGGGAAAAATGCAGCCCGACGCCGAACATCAGCAGGATCACGCCGAGTTCTGCCAGTTCAGGAGCCAGTTTGGTATCAGCAACAAAGCCTGGGGTGAAAGGTCCGGCCAGCACGCCCGCTAAGAGATATCCCACCAGAGGAGAAATACGTAGCTTATTGGCAATCATGCCGAGAATAAAGGCGAGCACGAGGCCGCCGACAATGGTGGTGATAAGCGGTGTTGCGTGGTGCATTCCGTCTCCTTTCCAGTGGTGTATCGGTCCATTTTGCTACCCTATCCGGGTAATAGTTTATGACAAAAACGTTCACTTTGTTTATGAATAATTCTTGAATTGTGCAAAAAAATGGAATTAACCGGCCAAAAGGCACAGAAGGGAAAATCGCGGAGGGAATGCGCGCATCAGGCTGATGGCGCAAGGGATAACGGCGGCCAGCGTTGCACTTTGGCCGCCGGATAATCAGGCTTTTTGCCGGTTATCAGGAAGAAATATCGTCAGGAAACCCAGCAGCGGCAGGAAGGCACAGATTTTATACACCAGATCGATACTGGTATGGTCCGCCAGCAGGCCCAGCACCGCGGCGCCAAGGCCACCCATGCCAAAGGCGAAGCCGAAGAACAGGCCAGAAACCATGCCGATTCGACCCGGCAGCAGCTCCTGCGCATAGACCAGGATAGCGGAAAAGGCCGAGGCGAGGATAAAACCAATAATCACCGTTAAAATCCCCGTCCATTCAAGGCTGGCGTAGGGTAAAACGAGGGTAAACGGCGCCACACCGAGGATAGAGCCCCAAATCACATATTTACGTCCAATTTTATCGCCAACTGGCCCGCCGATTACCGTCCCGGCGGCAACCGCGAACAGGAAGGCAAACAGATGAAGCTGGGCATTTTGCACCGATAATCCGAACTTATGCATCAGATAAAAGGTGTAATAGCTGCTAATGCTCGCCATATAGAAATATTTCGAGAAAATCAGCATCAGCAGAATACCTACCGCCAGAATCACCTTATTGCGCGGCAGCGGATTAACGATCAGCGGCTTCGGTTTGCCTTTATTCATACGGTGCTGTGCGGCATACCAGCGGCTGATTTGCGACAGCACCACAATAGCCAGCAGGGCGGCCAGCACGAACCAGGCGACGTTGCCTTTGCCATAGGGGGCGATAATCACCGCCGCCAGCAATGGACCAAGCGAGCTGCCGAAGTTGCCGCCGACCTGGAACAGCGACTGGGCCAGGCCGTGACGGCCGCCAGAGGCCATCCGCGCCACGCGGGATGATTCCGGATGGAAAACCGAGGAGCCGGTACCCACCAGCGCGGCAGCCAGCAGCACCATGCCGAAACTCCCGGCCAGCGCCAGCAGAATCAAACCGCAGAGGGTGAAGCACATGCCCACCGGCAGCGACCACGGCATCGAGCGTTTATCGGTGATGTAGCCAATCACCGGCTGGAATAGCGATGAGGTCAGCTGGAAGGTGAGGGTGATCATCCCGATCTGCACGAAGGTAAGGGAGAACTCCGCCTGCAGCAGTGGGTAAATCGCAAGGATGAGCGACTGGATCATATCGTTAAGCAAATGGGACAGGCTGATCGCGCCTAAGATGCCAAACGAGGTGCGTGCTTTTTGCGGCGGCGCAGCGGGGCCGGACAGGGGTTGAGCGGTCTGATTGATTGCCATAGGTTCACGTCACTTTTTTATATAGCTTTCGTCATTTTTACGCCATGGCGACGACCCTGATTTTCCCGGCTACTACATGGGAAATATAACCAACGGGCTGACGCAATGCCATACAACGCGAAGGCGTATAGAGGATGCAGGTGGAATTATTATCCGACTAACATACCTGTCCTTAGGGGTTGAAGGAAGTCGCAATTCTGAAAACATATTTGTCAACGCGACTAACTCGCTATACTTTCGGCACTTGGGATTAAGTCAGGGAGTGAAGCATGCAGTATTTTAAACATCGCGTAGCGCTGGCGTTATTTGCCGCCTTATCGCTGGGCAGCCTGTCCGCACAGGCCTATGAGCAGGATAAAACCTATAAAATTACCATCCTGCACACCAACGATCATCACGGCCATTTCTGGCGCAATGACTACGGCGAATATGGTCTGGCGGCGCAGAAAACGTTGGTCGATGGCATCCGGAAAGAAGTGGCAGCGGAAGGGGGGAGCGTCCTGCTGTTATCCGGCGGCGATATTAATACCGGCGTGCCGGAGTCTGATTTACAGGATGCAGAGCCCGATTTTCGCGGCATGAACCTGATCGGCTACGACGCAATGGCGGTGGGGAACCATGAATTTGATAATCCGCTGAGCGTGCTGCGCCAGCAGGAAAAGTGGGCTAAGTTCCCGTTCCTGTCGGCCAATATTTATCAGAAAAGCACCGGCGAACGGCTGTTCAAACCCTGGGCGCTGTTTAAGCGCGGCGGGCTGAAAATCGCGGTGATTGGCTTAACCACCGACGATACGGCCAAGATTGGCAATCCGGAATATTTCACCGATATCGAATTCCGCAAACCGGCGGAAGAGGCGAAGCTGGTGATCCAGGAGCTGCAGCAGAATGAAAAGCCGGACGTGATCCTGGCCACCACCCATATGGGCCATTACGACAATGGCAACCACGGCTCTAACGCGCCGGGCGACGTTGAAATGGCGCGGAGTTTACCTGCGGGATCGCTGGCGATGATCGTCGGCGGTCACTCGCAGGATCCGGTATGCATGGCGTCGGAAAATAAAAAGCAGGTCGATTATGTGCCAGGCACCCCGTGCGCGCCGGATCGTCAGAACGGCATCTGGATCGTCCAGGCGCATGAGTGGGGCAAATACGTCGGCCGCGCCGATTTTGAGTTCCGCAACGGCGAGATGAAGCTGGTGCATTATCAGTTGATCCCGGTGAACCTGAAGAAAAAAGTGACTTACGATAACGGCCAAAGCGAGCGGGTGCTGTATACGCCGCAGATCGCAGAGAACCCGCAGATGATGTCGCTGCTGACGCCATTCCAGAACAAAGGCAAAGCGCAGCTGCAGGTCAAAATCGGTAGCGTGAATGGTCATCTGGAGGGCGACCGCAGTAAAGTGCGCTTTGTGCAGACCAATATGGGGCACCTGCTGCTGGCGGCGCAGATGGCGCGCAGCAACGCGGATTTCGCGGTGATGAGCGGCGGTGGGATCCGCGACTCGATCGAGGCGGGGGATATCACCTATAAGGATGTGATGAAGGTCCAGCCGTTCGGCAATGTGCTGACCTATGTCGATATGAGCGGCAAGGAGGTGGTGGATTACCTGACCGCCGTCGCGCAGATGAAGCCGGATTCCGGCGCCTATCCGCAGTTTGCCAACGTCAGCTTTGTAGCCAAAGATGGCAAACTGAACGATCTGAAAATCAAAGGCGAACCGGTGGATCCGGCGAAGACCTACCGGATGGCGACGCTGAGCTTTAACGCTACCGGCGGCGATGGCTATCCGAACATTGCCGATAAACCCGGGTATGTGAATACCGGCTTTATCGATGCCGAAGTGCTGAAAGAGTATATCGAGAAGAACTCGCCGCTGGATGCGGCAGCCTACGAGCCGAAAGGCGAGGTGAGCTGGCAGTAGGTCTGAGCTTCAGGTTGGCTATTTCCCCGGTGGCGCTGCGCTTACCGGGGCTACGAGTTGGATAACCCGGATAAGGCGCGTGCGCCGCTATCCGGGATGGTGTGCTCAATCGCGGCGGGCGATATCGGCGAACTTCGCGTCCAGAAGCTGCGCCAGATCGCTGGCCGCCAGCTCAATATCCAGACCGCGTTTGCCGCCGGAAATATAGATGGTGGCAAATTCCTGCGCCGGAGCGTCAATCACCGTCGGCAGGCGCTTCTTCTGCCCCAGCGGACTGATGCCGCCCACCAGATAGCCGGTGATACGCTGCGCCACCATCGGGTCGGCCATGTCGACTTTCTTGGCGCCCAGCGCTTTCGCCACTTTCTTCAAATCCAGCTGCCCGGCGACCGGGGTGACGGCGACCGCCAGATGCTTCATATCGCCGTTAACGGCGACCAGCAGGGTCTTGTAAACCTGGTCGGCATTGAGGCCGAGCTTGCGCACCACTTCATCTCCGAAGTTGGTCTCATTGGGATCGTGATCGTAACTGTGGATCTGAAAGGGGATTTTGTTTTTTTCGAGTAATTTAACGGCGGGAGTCATAGCTATCCTTCTTACCAACCGGTTTTGCGTGACGTCAGAATACGCCCGCAGGTTGTCTAAAAAATAGTACCATCTTGCGCAATAGTGTTGGCAGTGATGGTCACTTTGAGCGACAATCAGACGATCCGGGATGCAAATCCCGGGATAATAATAATGATGAAATTCCTCTTTGACGGGCCAATAGCAATATTGGCCATTTTTTTAGGTCAGCATATCCGGCAGATTCCCTTCGCCATACAGGTGCAGCGCGCCGACGGCAACCACGTAGCGCCCCGGCGGCAAGGCCAGCAGCGTCTCGCGCCAGGCGAGATTGCGCTGGTGCATCAGCACATCATACAAAGACTGGCTGAAGGTCGTCGGCAGCGATACCGCGCCGCGCGATGGCGGTTGCTCCAGCCACCAGCCGATCATCACCTGTAGCAGGCGGGCATTGGTCCGCCAGTGGCTCAGCGTATCCTCCAGCAGCGCCATCCCCCCGTCGGGCAGATCGCGCAGCAGCGCGATTTGGCTGTCGGCGCCTTCCAGCTCCATCACCGTTATGTTGCTCTCGCGGGCGGCCATCAGCAACTGATAATCGATGCCGTAATCCGGCCGCAGTCCCAGCTTCTGCGCCTGGGTGGCTTGTAGCACCATCGCCACCTGCCACAGCGGCTGGCTGTCGAACAGCCCGACCGACAGGCCCAGCTCGCCGGCTCGCGCCTCTAGCTCGCTCAACTGCGCATCGCTCAGACGTTCTGCCAGCGGCGGGTAAGAGGGAAGGTTGCTAAACGGGGTTTCATTGCCGCTGATATCGGCCTCGACGATTAACGCATCGGCCTGGCGTATTTTTTTCAGAAGCTTCGCTGGCGGCGGCGCCATGTCGCGGGTGCCCATATGGATGCTGCCGACGAGGTGCAAATAGCGTTCGCCGGGCAGGACGATATCCATCGCAGGCCAGGAATAAGACGAGCCGACGGCGGCTCGCCACAGCATTTTTATCCGGTTTAACAGGCCCATACGCGCTCCGAAGTGTGAGGACTTCATGCTAGCGCATATGGTGATACACGTCACCCTTCCGGCGGGCTTTTCTTGTGTCAGCAAAAAACGGGCGCCGAACAACGTCAGCGCCCGTTTCATCTGACGGCGTTTACTCTTTTGGTTTAAAGCGCAGCAGGCGGTTGGCGTTACTCACCACGGTGATCGACGACAGCGCCATCGCCGCGCCGGCGACCACCGGATTGAGCAGGGTGCCGGTCAGCGGCCAGAGGATCCCGGCTGCAATCGGGATACCCAGCGAGTTGTAGACAAACGCGCCCAGCAGGTTCTGCTTCATATTGCGTAAGGTCGCCTTCGAAATCGCCAGCGCATCGGCCACGCCGTGAAGACTATGGCGCATCAGGGTGATCGCCGCGGTTTCAATAGCGACATCGCTGCCGCCGCCCATGGCGATCCCGACATCGGCCTGGGCCAGCGCCGGAGCGTCGTTAATGCCGTCGCCAACCATCGCCACTTTGTGCCCCTGGCTCTGCAGTCGTTTAATGGCATCGGCTTTACCGTCCGGCAGCACGCCAGCGATCACTTCATCAATGCCGGCTTCTTTGGCGATGGCCTTCGCGGTGGTGGGGTTATCCCCGGTAAGCATCACCAGCCGGTAGCCCTGCCGATGCAGGCGGGCCAGGGCGTCGACGCTGTCTTCGCGCAGCGGGTCACGGATGGCGAACAGCGCGGCCGCCTGACCATCCACCGCCAGCAGCACCGGCGTGGCGCCGCGCGAGGCCTGCGCCGTCATCTCGCTTTCTATGTCGGCGGTATTGATATGCTGCTCGTTGAGCAGCGCCTGGTTGCCGAGCAGCAGGCGATGACCTTCCGCTTCGCCGCTGACGCCAAGGCCGCGCAGGGTGCGGAAGCCGCTCACTTCCGGCAACGAACTGTCGGCGGCTTTATCGAGGATCGCTCGCGCCAGCGGATGACTTGAGCCCTGCTCCAGCGCGGCGGCAAGACGCAGCGCGGTATGCTCATCAACGCCAGCGAAAGTTTTCACCGCCACCACCTGCGGCTTGCCTTCGGTCAGGGTGCCGGTTTTATCGAACACCAGGGTATCGAGTTCACTGGCGCGCTGCAGCGCATCGGCATCGCGCACCAGCACACCGTACTCCGCCGCCCGGCCAACGCCGGAGATAATCGACATCGGCGTCGCCAGGCCTAACGCGCACGGACAGGCGATAATCAGTACCGTGGTGGCAATGACCAGGGTATAGACGATCTGCGGCGCCGGGCCGAAGACGTACCAGATCGCGGCGCTGATCAGCGCAATGGCGACTACCGCCGGAACAAATACGGCGGAGATTTTATCCGCCAGCTGGCCGATCTCCGGCTTGCTGCTCTGCGCCTGGCGCACCATACGGATAATTCTTGCCAGCGTGGTCTGGCTGCCGACGGCGCTGGCGGTGAACAGCACGCTGCCGTCCTGCACCACGGTGCCGGCGTGAATGGCATCGCCATCGCCTTTTTGCTGTGGCACCGGTTCGCCGGTGAGCATCGCTTCATCAAACCAGGCTTCGCCCTGGCTTATCACGCCGTCGACCGGGACGCGGTCGCCGGTGGTCAGGCGCAGCGTCATACCCGCCTGAACTTCCGCGAGCGGCAGATCCTTTTCCCCCTCAGGGGTCACCACGCGGGCTGAAGGTGGCGTCAGATCGAGCAGTTTCTCCAGCGCTTTCGAGGAGCGCTGGCGGGCGCGGGCCTCCAGCATATGGCCGAGGTTAATCAGGCCGATAATCATCGCGCTGGCTTCGTAATACAGATGCCGGGCTTCCATCGGGAACCACTGTGGCCACAGGTTGACGCTCATCGAGTACAGCCAGGCGACGCCGGTGCCGAGCGCTACCAGCGTATCCATGGTGGCGGTGCCGTTTTTCAGGCTTTTCCACGCGCTGCGGTAGAAGTGGCCGCCGGCAAAGACCATGACGGCGAGGGTGATAAGGCCGATGACCAGCCACAGCGAACGGTTGTCGTCGCTGACCATCATGTTATCGCCGATCATCCCCCAGACCATCACCGGCACGCCGACCAGCAGGGCGACAATCGCCTGCCAGCGAAAACGCTTCATCGTAGCAATAGCGGTTTCCTGCTGGCGTTCGCGGCGTTGCAGATCGTCTTCGATCGCCTCCGCGCCATAGCCGGCTTTCTCCACCGCCTGCACTAATTCTGCGGCGGACGCACTGCCCATCACCAGCGCCGTGCGTTCCGCCAGGTTAACCCGCGCCTGTGAGACGCCCGGCACCGCGGCAAGCGCGTTTTGTACCCGGGAGACGCAGCTGGCGCAGCTCATGCCGTTGATCAGCAGCTGTTGACTGTCATCTTCGTCATGGGCTGCCGGAAGCTCAGGAGTGGCCGCTGTCAGTGCTTCCGACGGGATTGATGATTCTGCCAGCGGTTTAGCCTTTGGGTGGCTGAGCTCCGCGCCGTATCCGGCTTGTTTCACGGTATCAATCAGCGCTTGCGCGCTGGCGCTGCCCGTGACATGGGCTTCAGTGAGGGTCACCTCGGCTTGCTCAACGTCAGGACGCTGCTCCAGACTCTCTTTCACGCGTTTGACGCAGTGGCCGCAGGAGAGGCCATCCAGCGTCAGGTCGATAGTGTTAGACATAAATAACTCCTGAATAATTTTCCGGTCAACGATTGACCAGACCCACTCTTTCATCGAGTATTAAGAAGGTTAAACCTTCCAGCAAGGGGAAGGTCAAGGAGAAAAAATGAATATCAGCGATGTGGCGAAAAAAACCGGTTTAACCAGCAAAGCGATTCGTTTTTACGAAGAGAAGGGGCTGGTGACGCCGCCGTTGCGGAGCGAAAACGGCTACCGCACCTACAGTCAGCAGCATCTCGATGAGCTGACGCTGCTGCGCCAGGCGCGGCAGGTGGGGTTTAACCTGGAAGAGTGCCGCGAGCTGGTGGCCTTGTTCAACGACCCGTCGCGGCACAGCGCCGATGTGAAAAAACGCACGCTGGAGAAAGTGGCGGATATCGAGAACCATATCCTCGAGCTGCAAAATATGCGCGCGCACCTGCTGGCGCTGGCCGAATCCTGCCCCGGCGACGACAGCGCGGAGTGCCCGATTATCGATAATCTTTCCGGCTGCTGTCATCGCAAGGCGCAGGCTTAACGGACGGCGGGTCTGATCCGTAGCGTAATCCCTTCTACGGCAATCACTTCAACCTTGCTGCCCGCCGCGAGGTCTTCATCGGCAATCACTGGCCAGGAGCTGTCGCCCACGCGTACGTGGCCGCGGCCGTTTACCAGCGGGGCATCCAGCGTCAGGCGGCGGCCCACCAGTTGCTGACCGCGCTGGTTGAGCTGAGCATCGGCCGGGCGCTGCGTTTTGACCCGCTTGCGCAGCCATTTCGACCACAGCCACGCCGCCAGCAGGGTGAGAACGGCAAACAGCGTCCCTTGCCATTCCCAGCTCAGCGGCAGGAGCCAGGTCAGGGCGCCGGTCACCACGCCAGCGACGCCGCTCCACAGCAGATAGCCGCTGCCGCCAAGCATCTCGGCCGCCAGCAGCAGTCCGCCCAGGCTTAACCAGAACAGATGCGGATGGGCGAAGATCATGTCGATCATGATTTTTTCCGATCGCCAGCGCCTTCTTTGATCAGCTCGCTGATCCCGGCGATCGATCCCATCAGGCTGCTGGCATCCAGCGGCATCAGCACCACTTTGCTGTTGTTAGCGGCGCCAATCTGCTGCAGCGCATCGGTGTACTTCTGCGCCACGAAGTAGTTGATCGCCTGAATATCGCCCGAGGCGATTGCCGAGGAGACCATCTGAGTGGCGCGGGCTTCCGCTTCGGCGGAACGTTCGCGAGCTTCGGCCTGCAGGAAAGCGGACTGCCGTTCCCCCTCGGCTTTGAGGATCTGCGACTGCTTTTCCCCTTCCGCTTTCAGAATTTCCGCCTGTCGCACCCCTTCGGCCTCAAGGATATAGGCGCGTTTGGTACGTTCGGCTTTCATCTGGGCGTTCATTGAGGCAATAAGCTCCGCCGGCGGGCGAACGTCGCGAATTTCGACGCGGGTGATTTTTACTCCCCACGGATTAGTGGCGTCGTCAACGATATGCAGCAGACGGGTGTTAATGCTGTCGCGTTGGGAGAGCATTTCGTCCAGCTCCATCGAGCCGAGCACGGTACGGATATTGGTCATCGTCAGGTTGACGATCGCCTGCTCAAGATTGCTGACCTCGTAGGCGGCCTTTGGCGCGTCAATCACCTGAATAAAGCAGACCGCGTCGATGGTGACGTTGGCGTTATCCCGGGAGATAACCTCCTGCGAGGGGATGTCGAGCACCTGCTCCATCATGTTCACTTTGCGGCCGATTCGGTCCATAAACGGCACGACTAAGCTTAATCCCGGCTGCAGCGTCTGGGTAAAGCGCCCAAAACGTTCTACCGTCCACTGATAGCCTTGCGGGACAATTTTCACCGCCGCGGCCACAATGACCAGCGCGACGAAAATAAGGATAGGAATAAAAATCAGCATCAAAAACCTCCTGTCTTGTTGCCTGGTGGGGCGCTACAAGGAAATAGCGCATGTTTAAACTGAGTATATCTTTCTCCTCATCCTGGAGAAAGGAAAGTGGGGTAAACTAGCGGTGTTTCAGAAAATAATCAGGAAGACTCATGAAGGAAAATAACGCGCTTTTGCGTCTCGAGGGTGTGGGGTTTAAGACCGACGACGCAGTTATTTTACACAATATCACTCTTCAGCTCAGACCCGGAGAATTTAAGCTGATTACCGGGCCTTCCGGCTGCGGGAAAAGCACCTTGCTGAAGATTATCGCCTCGCTGCTCAGCCCAACCTCCGGACGCCTGTTTTTTGACGATGTGGATATCGCGACGCTGTCGCCGGAAACCTATCGTCAGCAGGTGTCTTACTGCGCGCAGACGCCGGCGCTGTTCGGTGATTCAGTCTACGATAACCTGATTTTTCCGTGGCAGATCCGCAACAAACAACCCGATCCGCAGGCGCTGGTGGCTGACCTGCAGCGCTTTGGCCTTGGCGAAAATATGCTGGAAAAGTCTATTAACGAACTGTCCGGCGGGGAAAAGCAGCGCGTATCGCTGATCCGCAATTTACAATTTCTGCCGCGCGTGCTGCTGCTGGACGAAATTACCAGCGCGCTGGATGAAAGTAATAAACAGAATGTGAATGACATTATTCATGGCTACGCGACGGAAAAACAGGTCGCTGTTCTGTGGGTCACCCACGATCGCAACGAAATTTCGCATGCCGATGAAGTGATTACGCTGCAACCTGCCGGCGGAAACCTGCAGGAGGTACAGCATGAACGGGCATAACATTACGAACGAATCGCTGGCGCTGTCGATGGTGCTGGTGCTGATCGCTATTCTGGTCAGCTATCGGGAAAAACTGGCACTGGAAAAAGATATTATCTGGAGTATTTGCCGGGCGATCGTGCAGCTGATTATCGTCGGCTATGTGCTGAAATATATCTTTAACGTCAATCATGCGGTTCTGACGCTGTTGATGGTGCTGTTTATCTGCTTTAACGCGGCGTGGAATGCGAAGAAGCGCAGTAAATATATCGATAAAGCTTTTGTCTCGTCGTTTATCGCTATTACCACTGGCGCTGGACTAACGTTGGCGGTACTGGTCTTTTCGGGGTCGATCGCCTTCGTGCCGATGCAGGTGATCCCGATTGCCGGGATGGTGGCCGGGAACGCCATGGTGGCGGTGGGGCTGTGCTACAACAATATGGGCCAGCGCTTCAGCAGCGAGCAGCAGCAGATTCAGGAGAAGCTGAGCCTCGGCGCGACGCCGAAGATGGCTGCGGCGCGGCTGATTCGCGAGAGCATTCGCGCGTCATTGATTCCCACCGTCGATTCAGCGAAAACGGTCGGGCTGGTGAGCTTGCCTGGGATGATGTCGGGGCTAATTTTTGCCGGTATTGACCCGGTGAAGGCGATTAAGTACCAGATCATGGTGACCTTTATGCTGCTGTCGACCGCCAGCCTGTCGACGATTATCGCCGGCTATCTGACCTACCGGAAGTTCTTCAATGCCCGTCATCAGCTGGTGGTAACGCAGCTGAAAAAGCACCCATGAACGATACCGGGTTGCGGCGTTCACGCCTTACCCGGGCTACCACGGCGTAATCTGTAGCCCGGATAAGCGTAGCGCTATCCGGGTCAGCGCCTCTGATTAGTACAGCAGCGAATACAGCTGGCGGCGGTATTTGGCGGCCAGCGCATCGCCGGTACCGAGGGCGGCGAGGATCTCCTGCAGCATCTTGCGCGCCTGGCCATCGCCGGCGCCTAAATCCTTCTGCAGATGGCTGAACAGCAGCGCCAGCGCTTCTTCATTACGCCCGACCTGATGCAGCTGCAGCGCCAGCTGGGAGGCCAGCTGCGCATCGTCCGGATTCTGTTCCACCTGCTGCTGCAACTGCTGAATTTCCGGGGTGTCGGCGGCCTGTTTGAGCAGCTCAATCTGCGCCACCAGACCCTGATAGTGGGTGTCCTGATCCTGCAGCGGGATGGTTTTCAGCACGCTTTCCGCTTCATCGGAACGGTGCAGGGCAATCAGCGTTTCCGCCAGCAGCAGACCAATCTGGCTGTCCTGATTCGACAGCTGCCAGGCTTCCTTCAGCAGCGGTAATGCCTCGGCGTATTTTTCTTCCTGCATCAGGGCCAGCGCCTGCTGGGCTTTCAGCTCCTCTTCACGCGGCAGGACTTTATCCAGCAGGGCGCGAATCGCTTCCTCCGGCTGCGGGCCTTCAAAACCGTCCACCGGCTGGCCGTTCTGGAACAGATAAACTGTAGGGATGGCGCGCAGACCAAACTGTGAAGCGAGCATTTGCTCGGCGTCGCAATCGACCTTCGCCAGCGTGAACTGGCCGTTATACTGGGCGGCCAGGCGCTCGAGGACTGGGGTCAGTTGTTCGCAGTGCTGGCTGCGGGCAGACCAGAAATAAAACAGCACCGGGACGTTCATGGACTGCTGTAGCGTCTGCTGCAGGTTCGCTTCGCTAATATTGACAATATTCTGTTCGGACATGGGCATTTCTCGTTAGTCGATTTCTGTTTTACATGGGGGCGGCATGCCGCGCTTCAACTCAGCCGTGGATAATTTTGTCCATCGCGCGGGCAGGCAGCAGGCGTTTGAGCAGCGCCACCGCGTGAGTCACCAGAGTGACCGGGTAGCGCAGCTTTGGCTTATCGCTGGTAAAAGCGTGGCGCACTTTTTCCACCACCGCCTCCGGTCCGAGGGTAAAGCGGGCGGCAATGCCCGGATTTTCTACGGGTTTATCGCTTTGCGTCTGGTTGACGTTATCGGTAAAGCGGGTGCGGATCGGGCCCGGTTCAATCAGGCTGACCTGAATACCACTGTGGCGCAATTCCATGCGTAGCGCATCGGACCACGCCTCGAGGGCGTATTTACTGGCGGCATAGGCCCCGCGACCGGGACTGGCGATAAGCCCCATCACCGAGGAGGTCATCACGATGCGCCCTTCGCCGTGCGGCGTCATCGCCGGCAGCAGCAGCATGGTCAGCTGATGCGCGCCGAAAAAGTTGGCGGAAAACTGCTGTTCCATCTGCTGGCGGCTGATGGTGTTCAGCGGGCCATAGACGCCATAACCGGCGTTATTGAACAGGCCATAGAGACGATTATCGGTCAGCGCAATCACCTCCGCCGCTGCGCGCTCCACGCTCTGTGGGTCATCCAGATCGAGCAAAATACCGGTTAGCCCCAGCTCCTGCATCCGCGCGACATCCTCCGCTTTGCGGCAGGCCGCCAGCACGCGAAAGCCCTGGCGGGTTAAATCCAGCGCGCTTTCCAGACCAATTCCGCTGGAACAGCCTGTCACTAAAACCGTTTTTTGCATAACTTTACCTGTCAGCGACCCCTGGCGTTCAGGAGTCATGATTAACTAAGGGAGCCAGCCGGTTCGCCATCCAGTCGGCGATAAACGGCTGCGCGTCGCGATTTGGGTGAATGCCGTCGTCCTGCATCCATTGCGGTTTGAGATAGACCTCCTCCATAAAAAAAGGCAGGAGAGGAATACCGAACTCTTTGGCCAGGGCCGGGTAAATCGCGCCGAAGGCTTCATTATAGCGGCGGCCATAGTTCGCCGGCAGGTGAATTTGCATCAGCAGCGGCTCGGCGTTGGCCGCTTTGATATCTTTAATAATGGTGCGCAGTGTTTGCTCGGTCTGCTGTGGCGGAAAACCGCGCAGCCCGTCATTGCCGCCGAGCTCAACCAGCACCCAGCGCGGCTGATGCTGCTTAAGCAGCGCTGGCAGGCGGGCCAGCCCCTGCTGCGAGGTATCGCCGCTGATGCTGGCGTTCACCACCGGTGTTTTCGCCTGCCACTTCTCATTGAGCAGCGCAGGCCAGGCGGCGTTGGCCGCCATTCGATAGCCAGCGCTCAGGCTGTCGCCGAGGATCAGCAGCGTGTCCGCCGCCATTGCGCGGCAGGTAAACAGGAACAAAAACAGGAAAGGCAC
Organism: Klebsiella sp. HMSC25G12; assembly: GCF_001807705.1. Taxonomy (NCBI): domain Bacteria; kingdom Pseudomonadati; phylum Pseudomonadota; class Gammaproteobacteria; order Enterobacterales; family Enterobacteriaceae; genus Klebsiella; species Klebsiella sp. HMSC25G12. The sequence continues at coordinate 197,241 of NZ_KV789778.1, forward strand.
ATGCCAGCGGAAAACATACTTGAAGTTCATCATCTTAAGAAGTCCGTCGGTCAGGGAGAGCATCAGCTCTCCATCCTTACCGGAGTTGAGCTGGTTGTCAAACCGCGGCAGACCATCGCCCTGATCGGCGAGTCAGGTTCCGGTAAATCGACCCTGCTGGCGATCCTCGCTGGCCTGGACGATGGAAGCAGCGGGGAAGTCTCGATGCTGGGCAAACCGCTGCATCGGATGGATGAGGAGGCGCGGGCGGCGCTGCGGGCGCAGCACGTTGGCTTTGTTTTTCAGTCGTTTATGCTCATCCCGACGCTCAACGCCCTGGAGAACGTCGAGCTGCCGGCGCTGCTGCGCGGCGCCAGCGACAGTGAGAGCCAGGGCGATGCCCGCGCGCTGCTTGAGCAGTTGGGGCTTGGCAAACGCCTGCACCACCTGCCGGCGCAGCTCTCCGGCGGCGAACAGCAGCGGGTGGCGCTGGCCCGGGCCTTCAACGGGCGCCCGGCCCTCCTGTTCGCCGATGAGCCCACCGGCAACCTCGATCGCCAGACCGGGGACAAAATTGCCGATCTGCTGTTCTCGCTTAATCGCGAACACGGCACCACCCTGATCCTCGTCACTCACGATCCGCTGCTGGCGGCGCGCTGCGACCGCCGTCTGCGCCTGGTGGATGGCCAACTGCGGGAGGAAGCATGATCGCCCGCTGGTTCTGGCGCGAATGGCGCTCGCCGTCGCTGCTGATCGTTTGGCTGGCGTTAAGCCTCGCCGTGGCCTGCGTGCTGGCCCTGGGGTCGATAAGCGATCGGATGGAGAAAGGCCTTAGCCAGCAAAGCCGTGAGTTTATGGCCGGCGACCGTACGCTGCGCAGTTCGCGCGAGGTACCCGCCGAGTGGATCGCGCAAGCGCGGAAGTCAGGGCTGACCGTCGGCGAGCAGCTGAGCTTCGCCACCATGACGTTCGCCGGTGATACGCCGCAGCTGGCGGACGTTAAGGCGGTGGACGACCGTTATCCGCTGTATGGCACCCTCGAGACGCAGCCGCCGGGGCTGAAGCCGCAGGCGGGGAGCGTGCTGCTGGCGCCAAGGCTGATGGCGCTCCTGAACCTGAAAACCGGCGATACGATTGACGTTGGCGATGCCACGCTGCGCATTGCCGGGGAAGTGATTCAGGAGCCGGATGCAGGGTTTAACCCCTTCCAGATGGCGCCGCGACTGATGATGAATATGGCTGACGTGGCAAAAACCGGGGCCGTGCAGCCCGGCAGTCGCGTCGCATGGCGCTATAAGTTCGCCGGTAACGCGCAACAGCTGGCGGATTATGAACAATGGCTGCTGCCGAAGCTCGGCGCGGAACATCGCTGGACTGGCCTTGAACAGGACGACAGCGCGCTGGGCAAATCCCTTGAGCGCTCGCAGCAATTCCTGCTGTTATCCGCGCTGTTGACGCTGCTGCTGGCCGTTGCCGCGATCGCCGTGGCGATGAGCCACTACTGCCGCAGTCGCTACGATCTGGTCGCAATTTTGAAGACGCTGGGCGCCGGGCGGGCGCAGCTGCGCAAGCTCATCGTCGGCCAGTGGCTGCTGCTGCTGACGCTGTCGGTAATAAGCGGCGGGGTCGTGGGCCTGGCGCTGGAGCGCCTGCTGCTGTTGATGCTCAAACCGGTGCTACCCGCCGCGCTACCCGCTGCCAGCGGTTGGCCGTGGCTGTGGGCTATCGGGGCGACAGGCGTCATTTCCCTGCTGGTGGGCCTGCGGCCGTATCGACTGCTGCTGGCGACCCTGCCGCTGCGAGTGCTGCGTCAGGATGTGGTGGCTAACGTCTGGCCGCTGAAACACTATATTCCTGTGGTCTGCGCGGTGGTGGTCGGCGGGCTGGCCTGGCTGATGGGCGGCAGCCCGCTGCTGTGGTCGGTGCTGGCCGGGGCGGTGGTGCTGGCGCTGCTGTGCGGCCTGGTGGGCTGGGGATTGCTGTGGCTGCTCAAACGCCTGACGCTCAAAGCCTTGCCGCTGCGTCTGGCGGTGAACCGCCTGCTGCGCCAGCCGTGGTCGACCCTCAGCCAGCTGGCGGCGTTTTCCCTGTCGTTTATGCTGTTGGCGCTGCTGTTGGTGCTGCGCGGCGATCTGCTTGACCGCTGGCAGCAGCAGTTGCCCCCGGAAAGCCCGAACTACTTTCTGATCAATATCGCCCCTGAGCAGATAATGCCGGTGAAGACTTTCCTCGCCGAACACCAGACCCGGGCGGCGGAATTTTATCCGATCGTCCGGGCTCGTCTGACGCAGATCAACGGTCACTCCACGGACGGGAACAAAGACGAAGCGCTGAATCGCGAGCTTAATCTCACCTGGAGCGAACAGCGTCCGGATCATAATCCGCTGGTGGCCGGTAGCTGGCCGCCGAAGCCGGGCGAGGTATCGATTGAAGAGGGACTGGCGCAGCGGCTGGGGGTGAAGATCGGCGATACGGTGACCTTTACCGGCGATACTCAGGACTTCAGCGCGAAGGTCAGCAGCGTGCGCAAAGTTGACTGGGAGAGCCTGCGGCCCAACTTCTTCTTTATTTTCCCCTCCGGGGCGCTGGACGGGCAGCCGCAGAGCTGGCTCACCAGCTTCCGCTGGGATAAAGGTCCCGCGATGTTGACCCAGTTGAACCGCGAGTTTCCCACCGTTAGCCTGTTGGATATCGGCGCCATCCTGCGTCAGGTCGGCCAGGTGCTCTCCCAGGTCAGCCGGGCGCTGGAGGTGATGGTGGGCCTGGTCACGGCCTGCGGCGTGCTGCTGTTGCTGGCGCAGGTCCAGGTCGGTATGCGCCAGCGGCATCAGGAGCTGGTGGTCTGGCGCACGCTGGGGGCCGGGAAATCGCTGCTGCGCGCCACGCTGTGGGCGGAGTTTGCCCTGCTGGGGCTGGTTTCCGGACTGGTGGCGGCGATAGGCGCGGAAGTGGCGCTGGCGATGCTGCAGACGAAAGTATTTGATTTCCCCTGGACGCCGGACTGGCGCTTGTGGGTGATGCTGCCGCTGACGGGAGCGGTGTTGTTATCTCTGTGCGGCGGCGGGCTGGGGCTGCGTTTGTTAAAAGGGAAAGCGTTGTTCCGCCAGTTTAGCCAGTAAGATTATTGCATTTCGATGATGCGCCGCCGTTTTTGGCGGCGCTTTTATTTTAAGCGCACAAATTGATAACTCATTGATTTTTAAGCGCACAAAACATTAAAAAACCGACAACACGCTGTACTGATTCGCGGTTAATATTCAGCTGGTAAATATAAGGTTGCTTATTAATCAAGGAAAAACTATGGCACATAAAATAAAAGCGCTGGCGGTCTCGATCGGCGCAACACTGGTGTTCGCTTCATTTGCTTCCCACGCGGAGATCACGCTGCTGAAACAAGATCCGCAGGCGGGCGATCCGTTAAGCCGGCTTAACTTTACCGTCGGCGGGAGTATTCGTCCGCAGTTCAACATGATGAGCGGTGATGGTGATAAAGGATCCTATAAGCGTAACGGTTTCGACGGTGGCACCCGTTTCCGCTTCGCGGCGGATTACTACCTGTTCGATGATATTAGCTGGATTAGCTACTACGAACTGGGGGTGAACATTCCGGCACTGTTTGACTGGGATAACCACTACGCGGAAGGCGCAAACAATACCACCCGCCGCATGCTGTATACCGGCCTGAAAAGCGATACCTGGGGCACATTAACCTACGGGCAGCAGAACAGCATTTACTATGATGTGGTGGGGGTGAAAACCGATATCTGGGACTACGACATGATCGGCCAGGCCCCGGGAAACGGTATTAACGGCGATTACGATGGCTCCTATCGTTCACGGAATATGCTGAAATATAAGAAAACCGTGGGTGATGTCGATCTATACGGCTCTTATCTGTTCGAAGATAGTGAGTATCTGCCTGGCAACGGCCTGCGCTACAAGCGTAAAGGCGGCGGTTCTGTTGGTGCGGACTACCACATCATGAAGGACCTGACCTGGGGTACCGCGTGGAACTATACCCGCGCCGAAATGCGCGACCCGTCAAGCGCCGACAGCAAAACCTATGACCAGAACATCGTCGGTACCGCGCTGAGCTGGACCCCGGATAACTGGACCTTCTCCTTCGGCGGCGGCTGGTATCAGAACTTCCTCACCACCAAAAAAACCGATGTGCATAACTACTTCGCCGGCGACGCCTGGGGGATTGAATATTTTGCGGGCTATAAATTCCCGATCAATCAATACGCTGTTAAATCTATTCAGCCGTACTTTATGGGCGACCGCCTGCAGTACGTGAATGGCCGCAACTACCAGCGTATCGATAACGGTCTGGGGATCAGCTTCCAGCTGGATTACGGTTTCCGCGTTGACTACGAACACGTGTTTACCTCCAGCACCGACAACCTGGGGGATATGAACCTGGTGCGTCTGCGCTACGACTTCTAAGCGGTCACAACCCCCGGTCGCGCTGCGCTACCGGGGCTACAAATCGCGCCGAGCGGTAGCCCGGCTAAGGCGTTTACGCCGCAAGCCGGGACAATAGCGCATGCGATTACTTCGCCAGCCAGGCGGCGACCTCCTGCCAGTTGCCGCGAAACAGGATCTTCCCGGCTTTTTTCCCCAACTGATAGCGATACATCGGGTCGTAGTATTCTTCCAGCAGCGGCACCAGCCAGGCGAAGTGCGCCTCGGTGCTGGCGGTGCGCTGCTGCTGCGCCAGCGCCGCGTCGAGCCGTTCAGTCAGCTGAGCAAAACGCTGCAGCCCCAGGCGACGGCGGATGGCAAACAGACCATGATGGAGGTACTCGCCGTATGCCAGCCAGCCTTTCTCTTCGCCATACGCGGCGATGAAGTCGCGATACATGCGATCGAAGTACTCTTCGCGCAGCCGTTCGAGGCGAACGTCAAATGGATCTTCCACCACCGCCAGCGGCGATTGCGCCATGCGGAGGCGCAGGCACTCCGGCAGATGGTTGGCACCGATCATATGGCCTTCATCTTCCAGCACCCAGCGGGTCTGCTGTTCGGCTTTTTTAAGCAGGCTGACCGCCAGATGGTTTTCAAAGGTGGCCTGCGGGTGCTGATCCTGCAGGGTTCGACCGAATGAAGAACCGCGGTGATGGGCAAGCCCTTCCAGATCGATACCGTCCGGTCGCGAGCAGACCAGCTGAGTTTTGCCATTGCCGGTGCAGCCGCCAATCAGCACAATCGGGCGCTGCACCAGTTCGTCGGTGGCCTGGATCGCCGCCTGGCGTAGCGCTTTATAGCCGCCGACGATCAGGGGGTACTCCACGCCAGCGTCTTTCAGCCACTGCTGGACGATATGCGATCGCTGGCCGCCGCGGGCGCAGCACAGGTAACCGTGCGGGTAACGGGCGCACGCTTCCAGCCACGCCTGGATCCGGCTGGCGCGCAGGTCGCCATCAACCAGCTTATGGCCGAGCGCCAGCGCCGCCTCTGGCCCCTGACGCTTGTAGCAGGTGCCGACCGCGGCGCGTTCTTCATCATTCATCAGCGGCAGGTTGATCGCCGCCGGCATCGCGCTTTGGCTAAACTCCACCGGGGCGCGTACGTCAATCAGTGGCGTATCGCTGGCGAGAATGGCGCGATAATCCGTCCCATTGGTCATGGGGTATCCTCTGAAGTCAAAACAGAAATGGGCTTTACAGCAAGGGGGGGATTGTACGCGCCTCAAGGTGTGCCGGGGAAGGGGATAGATCAAATCCCCGGCACGCAGGGCTTAGCTGAGCTGCGATTGCGCCCAGAACAGGCCGCTGGTGTACTCCGGCGGCAGCAGCGGCTTGATCGCTTCCAGCGTCGCGCTCAGGCGATCGGTATCGCTGTCGGTGAGGTTCAGGTGCCCGACTTTGCGACCCGGACGCACCTCTTTATCGTACCAGTGCAGGTGCACCAGCGGCAGCTTCAGCCAGTCGTAGTTGAGATCGGTGCCGATCAGGTTGATCATTACCGACGGGCTGTTGACCACCGGCGGCGGCAGCGGCAGGTCGGTAATCGCTCGCAGATGCAGTTCAAACTGGCTGATGGAGGCGCCATTTTGCGTCCAGTGGCCGCTGTTGTGCACGCGCGGCGCCAGCTCGTTGATCAGCAGCCCCTCGGCGGTGACGAAGCACTCCATCGCCATCACGCCGACGTAGTTCAGCTCGTTCATGATCGCCGTCAGCATGCTTTCCGCTTGTTCCTGCTGGCGGGCATTGGCCTGCGGGAAGGCCACGCTGGCGCGCAGAATACCGTCCTGATGCAGGTTGCGGGTCAGCGGGTAGAAGACGGTGCTACCGTCATGAGCGCGGGCGCCCACCAGCGACACTTCGCCGGAGAAGTTAATCCCCTGCTCGACGATGCACTCGCCGTAGTTATCCTCCGGGAGTTGCGCGGTTTCGTCAGCGCGCAGGCGCCACTGGCCGCGGCCGTCGTAGCCGCCGACGCGACGCTTAACGATCGCCAGCTCGCCGAGACGAGCAAACACCGTCGGCCATTCGCTTTTATCCGCCAGCAGCTGCCACGGGGCAGTGGCGAGGCCAAGCTTGTCGAATAGCTGCTTTTGCGTCAGGCGGTCGGCGATAATTGGGAAGACATCGCGGTTGACGAACGCCGGATGGCGGGCCAGCTCGCGGGTGAGGGCGGTTTCCGGCCAGCGTTCAATTTCTGCCGTGATGACACTCTGCTGGAACGGCACCGCTTCCGGGTCGGCTTCCAGGCCGACCGGCCAGACGGCGATGCCCAGCGGCTCACCGGCCTGGCGCAGCATGCGGCCTAACTGACCGTTACCGAGCACGCATACCTGTTTCATGCCGCACCCCGCGGATCCGGGTTATCCAGCACTTCATCGGTTTGTGCCTGACGCCAGGCGCTCAGGCGCTGGTGCAGTTCGGCATCATGTTGGGCAAGGATCTGTGCGGCGAGCAGGCCGGCGTTCGCTGCGCCAGCTTTGCCGATAGCCAGCGTACCGACCGGAATGCCGCGCGGCATTTGCACAATGGAGTAGAGGCTGTCGACACCGCTTAAGGCCGCGCTCTGAACCGGTACGCCGAGCACCGGCACCAGGGTTTTCGCCGCAATCATGCCCGGCAGATGCGCCGCGCCGCCTGCCCCTGCAATAATCACCTGATAACCGTGGCTCTCGGCGCTTTCAGCAAAGCTGAACAGCTTATCAGGCGTACGGTGGGCGGAGACCACTTCGACATGGTACGGAACGTTCAGGGCATCAAGGATTTCTGCGGTAAATTGCATGGTAGCCCAGTCGCTTTTGGACCCCATCACGATGGCGATACGCGCCGAATTATTGCGGGAAGACATGCGTCTTAAAACTCCTGTGGGTGTGTTTCACACTGCTTTAGAGGCCACAGAGAATAGCATGAACTGCCAGCAAGGAAAACGGTTGCGTGCGCATGGTTAGCCGTCTTTTGTCTCGTTCAGTGATGACGTCGATCGCGGCTTAGTGGCCTTTATCTCATTCATGATACAGGTGATGAGCAGCACTAACCCCCAAGGGAGCATCAGGGTGCCCATCACCAGTAAATAGATTTGTACCAGCCGACTATCGTGAGGGCGGGTACAGAGCAAATAAATGGCATAGAAATAGATGGCCCACGCCAGCATTGCACACCAGACAAACGTCAGCGTGTTGCCAATAGCGACGCCGACTAAGGCGATATAACTTACCCCTAACGGATTGAGGATCGCGATGATCGTTCCCCACATCAGCGGCTGACTCCACTTTTTTCTGTTCATGCTCGTTCCTTGAGAGTGATGTCGTGGGAGACTAGCATGCAGGACGCGGGGAAGCGCGCACCTTCGCCCAGGCAAAAGACGGTTTCGGAATTGTGCTCGCGCAGGAACTAGAACGGAAAGTGGATCAGTTCGACGTCGTCCGGTGTCACCTTGACCATCGAACCTTCGCTGTGCCAGGCGCCAAGTACCACGCGCCATGCGGGTTGGCCGTTGGCCTGCAGTTCATGGACCGCCGGGCGATGGGTATGGCCGTGGATCAGCCACTGCACATGATGTCTTTCCATGACGTCAACTACCGCCTGTGGATTCACATCCATAATGTCCATTGATTTACTGCTGTTGGCGGCTTTGCTGTCGGCGCGCATGCGGGCGGCGATGCGGCGGCGGATAAACAGCGGCAGGGCCAGGAACAGACGCTGGATCCACGGGGTGTGGACTTTGGCGCGAAACGCCAGATAGCCTGGGTCATCGGTGCACAGCGTGTCGCCATGCATAATCAACACTTCACGGCCATAGAGGTCCAGTCGCTCTTCTTCGGCGAGCAGGAGCATCCCGCTCTGGCGGGCAAAGCGCTGGCCGACGAGAAAATCGCGGTTGCCGTGGATGAAGTAGCACGGCACGCCGGCGTCGACGACGGCTTTGATTGCCGAGGCAATTTGTTGGTGCAGCGGGTTCGGATCGTCATCGCCGATCCACGCCTCAAACAGATCGCCAAGGATATACAGGGCGTCCGCCTGGCGGGCTTCGCCCTGTAAAAAACGCAGAAAACCGGCGGTGATCGCCGGTTCTTCTGTTTGCAGGTGCAAATCTGCAATAAAAAGTGTCGCCACGAATTACTCGCTGACGGTGACGCTTTTGATGATCACATCATCTTTCGGCACATCCTGGTGCATGCCGCTGCGGCCGGTGGCAACCGCTTTGATTTTGTCTACCACGTCCATGCCTTCAACCACTTCGGCGAAAACGCAGTAGCCCCAACCCTGCAGGCTTTCGCCAGAGAAGTTCAGGAAGTCGTTATCGGCCACGTTGATGAAGAACTGGGCGGTGGCAGAGTGCGGCGCCTGAGTACGGGCCATTGCCAGCGTACCACGGGTGTTTTTCAGGCCGTTGTTCGCTTCGTTCTGAATCGGAGATTTGGTCTCTTTTTGTTTCATGCCCGGTTCGAAACCGCCGCCCTGAATCATAAAGCCGTTGATAACACGGTGGAAAATGGTGTTGTCGTAGAAACCTTCGCGGCAGTAGTCCAGGAAGTTTTTAACTGTTTCCGGCGCTTTGTCGTCAAACGTTTTGATTACGATATCGCCATGATTGGTGTGGAAAGTAACCATTTTTGCATCCTGTTCCGATGAGTGTGGTGCCAGCACCCGATGTCGGGTGAGATATAGGGGGGTGTTATAGCATAACCGCGGGGGTCGATGCACCTTGCAATGTGTGCTGCGTCCGGTCTGAATTATGGGTATTATAGAGACTTCATTACCCACACACGTCTACACGGAATCTTCGATGTTAAAAATTTTTAATACACTGACGCGCCAGAAAGAGGAATTTAAACCTATCCATGCCGGGGAAGTCGGCATGTACGTGTGTGGTATTACCGTTTACGATCTCTGTCATATCGGCCATGGCCGTACCTTCGTCTCCTTTGACGTCGTGGCGCGCTATCTGCGTTTTCTTGGCTATAAGCTCAAGTACGTGCGCAATATCACCGATATCGATGACAAAATCATTAAGCGCGCTAATGAAAACGGCGAAAGCTTTGTCGCGCTGGTCGATCGCATGATTGCCGAAATGCACAAAGATTTTGACGCGCTGAATATTCTGCGTCCCGACAGCGAACCGCGCGCAACGCACCATATCGCGGAGATCATTGAGATCACCGAGCAGCTGATCGCTAAAGGCCATGCTTACGTCGCAGATAACGGCGACGTGATGTTTGACGTGCCGACGGACCCGAACTACGGTCTGCTGTCGCGTCAGGATCTCGATCAGCTGCAGGCGGGGGCGCGCGTCGACGTGGTTGACGTCAAGCGGAATCCGATGGACTTCGTCCTGTGGAAGATGTCGAAAGAGGGCGAGCCAAGCTGGCCGTCGCCGTGGGGCGCGGGTCGTCCGGGCTGGCATATCGAGTGCTCGGCGATGAACTGCAAGCAGCTCGGCACCCACTTCGATATTCATGGCGGCGGTTCGGATCTGATGTTCCCGCATCATGAAAACGAAATCGCCCAGTCCACCTGCGCCCATGACGGCGAGTACGTTAACTACTGGATGCACTCCGGCATGGTGATGGTTGACCGCGAGAAGATGTCGAAATCGCTGGGTAACTTCTTTACCGTCCGCGACGTGCTGAAGTATTACGATGCGGAGACGATTCGCTACTTCCTGATGTCCGGCCACTATCGCAGCCAGCTGAACTACAGCGAAGAGAACCTCAAGCAGGCGCGTTCGGCGCTGGAGCGTCTGTACACCGCGCTGCGCGGGACGGACAAATCCGTCGATGCGGCGGGTGGCGAAGCCTTCGAAGCACGCTTTATCGAGGCAATGGACGACGACTTCAACACCCCGGAAGCCTATTCGGTGCTGTTCGATATGGCGCGTGAAGTAAACCGCCTGAAAACCGAGGACGCGGCCGCGGCGAACGCCATGGCGGCCCACCTGCGTAAGCTTGCTGCGGTGCTGGGTCTGCTGGAGCAGGAGCCGGAGGCGTTCCTGCAGAGCGGCGCGCAGGTTGACGACGCGGAAGTGGCGGAGATCGAATCGCTGATCCAGCAGCGTCTGGACGCGCGTAAAGCGAAAGACTGGGCGGCGGCGGATGCGGCGCGCGACCGTCTTAACGAGATGGGCATTGTGCTGGAAGATGGCCCGCAGGGCACCACCTGGCGCCGGAAGTAAGCCATAAAAAAACGCCCGCAAAAGCGGGCGTTTTTCTTTTCGTTGTCAGGCCGTGACGGTGACGCTCTGGCCTTCAAAGCTCACCGTCTGACCGGCGACGATTTTGCAGCGTTTGCGGGTTTCCACCGCGCCGTCAACTTTCACCAGCCCGTCAGCGATAGCGATTTTCGCCTGGGCGCCGCTTTCGCTCCAGCCTTCCAGCTTCAGCAGATCGCACAGCTCAACGTGCGGGTGTTTACCTAAGGAAAATGTCGCCATCTCAGGCCTCCTCAACGTCGTGATACTCTTCGCACGCCTGCAGCGTGTTCTGAATCAGGGTGGCGACGGTCATCGGGCCAACGCCGCCGGGAACCGGGGTGATGTAGGACGCGCGTTCGGCGGCATCTTCATACACCACGTCGCCGACCACTTTGCCGCTTTCCAGACGATTAATGCCGACATCGACCACAATCGCCCCTTCTTTAATCCACTCGCCAGGAATAAAGCCCGGTTTACCTACTGCAACGATCAGCAGGTCGGCGTTTTCGACGTGATGGCGCAGGTTTTTGGTAAAGCGGTGGGTCACGGTGGTGGTGCAGCCGGCCAGCAGCAGCTCCATGCTCATCGGGCGACCGACGATATTGGACGCGCCAATGACCACCGCATTGAGGCCGTAGGTGTCGATATTGTAGCGTTCCAGCAAGGTCACGATACCGCGCGGGGTGCACGGACGCAGGCGCGGCGCGCGCTGGCACAGGCGGCCAACGTTATAGGGATGGAAGCCGTCGACGTCTTTATCCGGCGCGATGCGCTCGAGCACTTTGACGTTGTCGATCCCTGCCGGCAGGGGCAGCTGAACCAGAATACCGTCGATGGTCTTATCGGCATTCAGGGTGTCGATAAGCTCCAGCAGCTCGGCTTCGCTGGTGGTTTCCGGGAGATCGTAAGAGCGGGAGACGAAGCCCACTTCTTCACATGCTTTGCGCTTGCTGCCGACATAAATCTGCGAGGCCGGGTTGCTACCGACCAGCACGACGGCCAGCCCAGGGGCGCGTTTTCCGGCCGCAACGCGAGCCTTCACTTTTTCCGCAACCTCAGAGCGTACCTGCTGCGCAATCGTTTTACCGTCAATAATTTTTGCTGCCATCAGAGAGAGGATTCCATCTGTATCTTTACGAAAGGGGGATGAGGATATTTTGTCAGAAGCGGGCCTCGCTGTCAGTCCTCGTTTGCTGTTTTATCCTGTATGCGGTGAATTTAGCCTGTTTTGACCCTGTTAAGCCCAGGGTCATTGGTGTGTTGCGCCTGGCCACTAAGTGAATTTTCGCGCGCATGAGCTCCGGTGGTATGCTTCTTGTACAGTTGCTGAGGGATATTTCGCCAGCATCGTATAAGCCCCGCAGTTTCCTGGCAAAATGGATTGACTCAACGGACGTGGACCGTATAATTCCAGGCGTTTCACTCCGCGAAGCACTCGCTTCTCAGGGCGCCCTTAGCTCAGCTGGATAGAGCAACGGCCTTCTAAGCCGTAGGTCACAGGTTCGAATCCTGTAGGGCGTACCATTTTCACTTCTCTTAACGTCTCCTGAAGTCTACTAAATCCAGCATACACGCGGCATTCGCCAATATCTCATTATCTCAACGTCCACTATGGTCTATTGAAATCCACATTCATGTGGGGGTACATTTGGGGGTAGATTTCTGTTCAATGAAATGAGATACCCCCAAAATGAAGCTCACAGCCCGCCAGGTCGACACATCCAAGCCCAAGGACAAACCCTATAAGCTGTCTGATGGTGGCGGTCTTTACCTGTTGGTGAACCCCAATGGCTCGCGATACTGGCGCCTGAAGTACCGCATCGCTGGTAAAGAGAAGTTACTGGCGTTGGGGGTATATCCTGATATCACTCTGGCGGATGCCAGACAGAAACGCGCGGATGCAAAAAGAGTTCTGGCCGCTGGTGGTGATCCGGGACAGGAGAAGCAGGAAGAGAAACAAGCAAAAGAGCAGGCTGTGGCAAACAGCTTTGAGCGCCTGGCGATGGAATGGCATACCCATAAAAGCACATCATGGTCTGAAGGCTATGCCGAGCATCTCCTGATGTACCTGAAGAAAGACATCTTCCCCTTCATCGGGCAAAAGGCGATTACGGATATCAGCCAGGTCGAAATGCTTAACGTCCTGCGAAAGATGGAACAACGTGGCGTTCTGGATAAACTCAAGAAAACCCGTCAGGCCTGCCGGCAGATATTTACCTATGCCATTATTACCGGTAGAGCCGAGCACAACCCTGTATCAGATCTGGCAGGCGCGCTTAAGCCGCCCAAGCAACAGCACTACCCGCACCTTTTAGTCGACCAGATCCCGGATTTTCTCCGTGCGCTAAGTGAATACAGCGGTAGCACAATCACCCGCAACGCCACTCGACTATTAATGCTTACCGGGCTCAGGACAATTGAGCTCCGTGCTTCTGAATGGGTTGATATCGACTTTGACAAAGGCGTCTGGAATATACCCGCAGAGCGAATGAAGATGCGGCGCCCACATCTCGTACCTCTTTCGATTCAGGTTCGTGAGTTGCTGGAAGAGATCCACCAGCTTACCGGGCGAGGGAAGTATGTTTTCCCGGGTCGAAATGATGCCGGCAAGCCAATGAGTGAGGCCAGCATTAACCAGGTGATTAAACGTATTGGCTATGACGGTAAAGCGACCGGGCACGGCTTCAGGCACACCATGAGTACCATACTCCACGAACAGGGCTATAACACCGCCTGGATTGAAACGCAGTTGGCCCACGTCGATAAGAACTCAATCCGCGGGACATACAACCACGCTCAGTATCTGGGCGTCCGGCGGGAAATGCTTCAGTGGTATGCCGACTATATGGCAGCGCTTGAGAATGGTGAAAATGTGGTGCATGGCTCGTTCGGAAAACGTGCCTGACTGGATGCATAGACAGTATATACAGACGATAGTAGACTTAGGTAGACGAGCAAAGAATAGGCTATGTCTAGGTTGATCCCCGAAAACCCGTACACCTCTGCGGGCTGGCATAGCCGCCAAAATCAGGGGGCGCGAGGTGGCTTGGTGGCAAAAAAAAATGAAACACCGAATGTATGGTGTCTTAATAATATTCCTGCTTTGGAATTTTGTACCTTATTAAGGGCTGCTGAGTTGCTTCGATGCCATCCAAGTGATTTAATTCACTTTAGCCAGATTGGAGCTATTGAGCTTTGTTTAGCCCTTCATGATTTTGAGGCGGCATTATTTACACTAGGTCGCTGGGAAGAATTAAATGAATGGGAGGAAAAGTTCCCTCCTAAATTAATGAAAAAGTATAGTAATAAGTCACCTTTAAGCCTTTTTATGCCAAAAGCTGAATTGGATATGAGTCCAGCATCAAAAATGCGAGTTAAGCGGTTTTATCAAAATGAGGATATACCTGGATTAAAAAAACCGATTTTATATCTTTCCGGACTTTGGGCATTATCAACAGGTTACTTGCCTCATTCATTTTTCAATGCATTAAAATATAATGAACAAATCGCACTTACTCCTTTCAATTTATCATTTAAAGAAGCCGATATCCCAATGAGTCCAGAAGATTATTGCAGTGATAATTACGTAGTTATGGCTCACCCAATAACAGAGCACCTTTACTCATCTGGTTTGCTAAAAGAAGGAGAAGTAAAACCGATTGCAACAGTCACGGTGAACGATATTTTTGTTACTAGGCTTCAAATTGAAAAAGTATACAATTTTATTGGGAGGGAAATACCAAGTGTTATAAATGGAGGGGTTAGCCAACCTCAACTTCCTGAAACGGTGATAGAGAAACCCGTTAGAACAACAGCAAAACAGGCTGAGCTTATTGTTGCTTTACTTAGAGGGATTGGCCTAACCGATGATGATCTGGCTGGTAGCGTGTCACAATTTAGGAATAAAGCCAGCAATAAAGTAAGCGACCTCCCATTTCCGGATGATGATAAAGCGTTAGTTGAATGGTTACGAAGAGGGGGGGTAAACCGGTAAGGGGTTATCATAATTCCGGGGCGTTTTTTGATAACTCCGTTACACGTTAAAGGCCCTACTGTTTAATAGCCTCGTAACTTTAATAGACCTTACGAGGTATACATGTCCCACAATCTTATCCGACTTCCCGAAGTTCAGCGCCGCACTGGTTATAGCAAGGCGTGGATCTATCACATGATGAGCGAGCGTCGCTTTCCATCTCCAGTAAAAATCGGTTCTCGTGCGATCGCATTTATCGAGAGCGAAATTGACGAATGGATTAATCAGCGCATTGCTGAATCGCGTGGTGAGGTGGCCTAATGAAAAAAGAAAACCGCCCCGGACAGCAGGCGGTTAACTCAGATACTCGCGGATCTGATGTTACGCCACCAGCCTACACCGTTCAAGCCTCAAAGCGCATTCCGAAGAAACACCGTGCCCGCACCTACATGCTGCGCTGTGGGGCCGGTGGGTGGACAGAAAACGATATCCTGCGCAATTGCCGGCTTTCCTCTGGACGGAACTATGCGAGCGAGCTTGAGCGCGAGCTTGATATCTGGCTGGAACGCCTTGAAGAGAAAAATCCTGATGGTATCGGGGCGCACATGCGCTACCGGTTTGCGTGCCGTGGTGACGTGCTGAAGGTGATTCAGTTCGTTAACCGCATGGCCGCAGTCAACCAACACTACGGGCTTTCTACGCAGGATATTGCCGACATTCTGAACCTCTACCCGGACAACTTCACCGCCGCATAACGGAGCCGACAAAATGAAAATCGAAAAAAGCAGATTCAATTCTGAGGCCGCCCCTCAACCCAATGTTAGCCAGGGCGTAATTAACGGTAACGACTTTGCCGCTATTGTCCCTGTTATTTCCGGTCAGATTGGCGGGCGTGAAACCAATATTGCGAGCGCCAGAGCTCTGCATAAGGCGCTGGGGGTGGGCCGCGACTTTACCAACTGGATTAAAGGCCGCATCGACCAGTACGGATTTGTAACCGGGGCTGACTACATCCGTGTTGAAAATTTGAGCTCACCAAAACGGGCGAGCGCAAAATTTCGCCAGCAAATCGAGCATGATTACCTTCTCTCGCTGGATATGGCCAAAGAAGTGGCAATGGTTGAGCGCAACGAACAGGGCCGTGCCGTCCGCCGCTATTTCATTCAGTGCGAGGAAGCGTTACAGCTGAGTGCGCCGGAAATCGCCGCGAAGTACCGCCGGCACCTCAAAGCCCGCATTGGTGCTGCCAGCCTCTTTAAGCCGATGTGCGCCGCTCTGGCTGCTGCTCGTGCAGAACAGGGGAAAGAGACACAAGCCCGCCACTACAGCAACGAAAGCAACATGATCGCCCGCATCGTGCTGGGCGGCATGACCGCTAAGCAGTGGGCGCTGGTAAACGGTATCGACGGTGAGCCTCGCGACAGCATGAGCGCTGGCCAACTGGAGCACCTCAGCTACCTGGAGAGCACCAACATCACATTGATCGATATGGGGATGGAGTACGACCAGCGTAAAGCGGAATTGATCCGCCTCTCTCAGCGCTGGCTTGCTAAACGTATGGGGGCTAACGATGAATAAGCCAACCAGCACGCGCATGCATCTGACGTTATTGTGCGCCGGAGATCGAGATGGAGGGAGAGCCTCCTCTCAGCAGAATAATTCTCTGAAAAGTGAGTGCATCGGTGGGCGAAAAGCGGGAAATTCTACTTATGACGCATTGGTGGGGTTTTATGGCTGTTTGCTGGTGGTGATCGGTAACGGTGCCGACCGCCAAAAGAAAAAGGGCAGGATTCTGCCCTTGGGTACCAGAGCCCTGATTCGGGCTTTGAGTCATTCCGATTCTTTGGGCTTCTTGCGCTGCCGGCGCTGTAGTTCGTCACGCGCAACGCTGATGATCTGCTGGATTTCCTCACCAGCTCTCGTGCCGATTTCTTCAACACGTGTCAGCGCATCGAGGGAGGATAGCAGTAAGGCTTCCTCGTTGCCCTCTGACTGCCTACGGGCGATTTCGCTACGTGCTGCCGTTACTAAAAAACCGGCGGTTGACTCTCCGCTAAATTTCGCTGCCTCCATTTCATCTAGAACATCATGCGGTATACGAATTGATATTTGCCTGGACTTATCATTGCTGGTGTTTGTTGCCATGTGGGCGCCTGTTAATAGAGTTTGTGATTCAGTATACACAAAAATAAATCACATTAAACACTTGTTGTGTGATTTAGTTTGGTATAATTTAAATCACACCTTATCCACAGGTAGCAAACAGATAAGGCACAAAAACGGCGAAGCCCGTAGGTGCGACAACACCAACGGGCCTCTGACCACCAGCGATAGAACGAGTATCGAGGTAGCTATGTCAAATCGTACCACACCCCCTGCAGGGCGGGCATCACTCAGCCCTAATTTATTCCTCTGGCGCTTTCTGGCGCTCAACCGCCACGACAAAAAGGCCACGCCCTGCCGCCTGTCTGTCGAGGCCGCAACCGAACGCGAAGCCCGCCGCATTCTGGCGCCGAACTTCATCCTTTCGCTGGCCGCACGTCTGCCGGTGGCGGAGGTGGCAGCATGAGCCTGTATAACGATTTAGTGCGCCACGAGTTCGGCAAGGGCACCACCGCTGATGAGCTGGAAAGTATGCAGAACCGCGCAGAAGAGGCCGTGAGTGATTTGATGCTCGGCATTAGAGCCATTGGCAGCCTGATGTTCTGGGCCACGGATAATGACAACTACACCGAGGAAACCGCAAAGGGAGACATGCGCAAATTAGCCGCAATGCTGGGTACGGTTAGTGAGCTGGTGCTGGCGCTGAACGATACCGCAGCGAACGCGGGTGTATGTCGTTCTGACTGCGGGAAGGGATCAAAGGTGAGGTCAGCCAAATGAATATAAACGCTATATACCGCCATCCTGCCGAGCTTGAGGCCGAGGCGATGCTATCCCGTGAGCAACCTTATCCGGAAAATTTTACGCTGGCAGAGCGTGCCGCAGAACGTATGGCCCGCGCTCGCAAGGGGCTGGCTCACGTTATGACTGATTTATCACCACACCTCGACGTTGAGCAAGCAGTCATCGTGCATTGCTGGCTGGATAAAGTCCTGGCGATTGTCGATATGGCCCGAATTGATGCGGAGGCCAGCGTATGAGCCATTTGCAGCTTATTGATGCTCAGTGCCGGGTTGAACAGGCTCAGGCCACTCTTTCAGTATGGCTTGAGGCAACTACTGCAAAAGATCGAGACAGACAGCTAATCTGCACTCTAATGACCTTGCTCGAGGATGTACCCGAGGCTATACGAGTTGCAGATGAAGAACTAGCTGACTGTGTGATGCGTACGTATCGGGAGAAACATCAATGAAGTCGGCACCGAACCTGAAGCACCTGCCAAAGGAAAAATTTACAGAAGCGGTTATTTTTGCGGGAACTGATGCATATGCTCATGCGAAGGGGTGGGAAGAGGGCATGGGTAAACAAATTGCTGAGGATACAACGCCTCCCATTTATCTTGGGCCAAAACAGCTAGCGGAGTTGGATAACCTGCAAATTATCGATAAAGGGCGTCGCAGCGCTCGCGTGTACCTTGCAGGGAATATTGAACCAATACTGATTAATGCCATTGGTGAAAAGCTGGCACAGGCAGGTGTGCAGGACGCGAGATTATATAAGGGAATACCTGATCAGAAGCCGGAGAACTGGCGGGAATACCTGGTCAGGCTCAGAGAACAAGGTGGGCAAACGACAACTTCTATTCTGAAAACCAATAAATTGGTAAATAGCGATAGTTTGAAACCACATGCCCAAAGTCGTGCTGATGGGGTGTATTGGGTTGAACCTCGCACAGATAACACTACCGGGGAAATCATCAGTCGTGAAAGCTGGTTGTGCTCTGCTCTGGAGGTTGTCGGTATTGGCATTGATGACAGTAAAACCCGGTATTTGATCCTGCGCTGGCAGGCATTAGGTTCGAAGGGGGACACCGTCCAGGCGATACCACTTGCTGATATCGGTGAGCGTGAAGGATGGCGAACGCTCAAGTCGGGTGGGGTAAACGTCACAACCAAAAGCGGTTTACGTGCAATTCTGGCTGACTGGTTGCAAAGCTGTGCTAATGGTGAGGTATGGCGCATTGCGCATGCTACGGGCTGGCAGTGTGGCGCCTATATCATGCCGGATGGCGAGATCATTGGTACTCCAGAGCAGCCGGTGCTGTTTAACGGGCGGAGTTCTGCCGCATCCGGTTATACCACCAGCGGTACTGTTGAGAGCTGGCGAGAGTGCGTTGGACGTCTGGCCTTTGGCAACTACTCGATGATGACTGGTGTGGCCGCAGCTTTGGCCGCCCCGCTGATTGGCCTTGCTGGTGCGGATGGATTCGGCATCCACCTCTACGAACAGTCGAGCGCGGGTAAGACTACCACTGCTAATGTGGCCTCCAGTCTTTACGGTAACCCTGACGTGCTGCGTCTCACCTGGTACGGTACTGCGCTGGGGCTGGCGAATGAAGCTGCCGCACACAACGACGCGCTGATGCCGCTAGACGAAATCGGCCAGGGTGCTGATCCGGTGGAAGTCTACAAATCTGCCTACGCGCTATTTAATGGTACGGGTAAGCTGCAGGGCGCGAAGGAGGGGGGGAACCGTGATCTGAAGCGCTGGCGTACTGTTGCAATCAGTACCGGTGAGATGGATCTGGAAACATTCATCGCCAGTGCCGGCCGTAAAGCTAAAGCGGGCCAACTGGTTCGCCTGCTTAACATTCCAATGCGTCGGGCAGTGCGTTTTCATGAGCATGCCAATGGTAAACACCATGCCGATGCTCTGAAGGATGCATACCAGCATCACCACGGAGTGGCCGGGCGTGAGTGGGTGAAGTGGCTGGCGGACCACCAGCACGAGGCGGTAAGCTCCGTCAGGGCAGCGGAAGAGCGCTGGCGTAGCCTGATCCCGTCTGATTACGGAGAGCAGGTCCACCGCGTCGGTGCCCGGTTCGCCATTCTGGAAGCCGCACTACTGTTGGGTAGGGTGATCACCGGATGGGATGAGCAGACGTGTAGAGATGCCATCCAGTACAGCTATAACGCCTGGCTGCGTGAGTTCGGTACCGGCAATAAAGAACATCAGCAGATAATCGAGCAGACCGAGGCATTCCTGAACGCCTACGGCATGAGCCGCTTTGCACCGTTCCCGTATGACCCGACCAGCCTTCCAATCTCCAACATGGCGGGATACCGGCAGAAGGGCGGTCATGAGACTGACCCGATGGTGTTCTACACCTTCCCTGCGGCCTTCGAAGGGGAGATCGCCCGCGGCTTTAACACTCGTCAGTTTGCAGAAGTCCTAAAGAAAGCTGGCATGCTAACACCGCCGACGTCTGGCCGCGGTTTCCAGAGAAAGTCTCCACGCATTGATGGGCGACAAATTCGGGTTTATGTCCTGCAGTATCTGCCGGACGATGACCAGCCAGAGTAAAAGCATTCTTTCATGTGTGTGGTTTAGGTGTTGGTTCAGTTGGTTCAGTTGCCTCAGTAATTATATCTATATGTTTAATAAGGTTTCATGTTTGCAAAATGAACCAACATTGAGGCAACAAACTACCATTTTGAACCAACACTGAATCAGATACAGAGCATCGGAAGAGAGGATTCAAGCGATGACAGCTCAAATTTCAGCATACGGCCGACTGGTGGCCGACCCGCAGACCAGAACCACGGGAAAAGGGACGAATATGGCTATGGCCCGCCTGGCGGTAGCTCTGCCCTGTAATGCGGCAGATAACGGAGAGGCTACTTTCTGGCTGGGTGTCATTGCCTTTGGTAAGCAGGCTGATGCGCTGGCCAAACACCGTAAAGGCGACCTCGTCAGCGTGGCGGGAAATATGCAACTCAATCAGTGGACGGTGCAGGATGGTGCTGCTCAACAGGGCTATCAGGTAATTGCGGACAGTGTGCTCAGTGCCAGAACGGTACGCCCAGGCGGTAAAACGGGGCAACAAGGACAGGCTACAGATGCCCTGCGTCGGGCCCATGAGCAGCAACCGCCCACTACCGGGTATGAAGGATTTGACCAGACGCCGCCGTATGACGATGATTTTTGATAAGAGTATCTTCCAGCAAGAGACTATCGACATTCTGGAATGGCTTCTGAAAGCGCCCGGAACTAGGATAGAGATGAAGTAGATTAGATGTTAATAAACGTTATCAGAATTGTTTTAAGTAAAAGGAGTTCTCTCAATAAATTGATCTGGCCCGTGAAATACGGGTTTTTATTGTGTCGTATTGGAGGAAAACGGATTCGTCTGATATACGTTTATGAGCATCTACGGAATGCGGTAGGTGAAGAAACCATCATATCATCTGGGAAATTTGCAGGGGTAATACATGAAAACACTTATGTCGATGCTCTTGCTCATAAATAGCTAATTGTTAGGATGGTAATTATCTCATGTGAAATAATTTTGAGGCGTAAATATGGAAGATATTTCTTACGTACCAATTTTAAAAACAAAACGCGCAGAGTTTACAGCAACCGCACAGTTATCTAAATCGGTCAAAGTGAAAATCATCCCTCTTTTTGAAATTGAACCTGTTCCTTTAGATCCAGACACAGATATTCCCGATAAGAGTTATAATGAAATGTTGAGTGATTTTGGAAAGAAAATTGCTACAGCATGTTCTGACATTTCTATTATTTACCTTGATGGGATACTTGTTGAAGAGCAATTCATTGACTTAGGTGATATTTACCCAATCACGAATGCTGTCAATCAGGCGCGCGCAGCAGGGGTTCATGTTATTCCGGTAAGTTCTCCAACTCGTAACGGGAATTATTTAAAAGCGATTGATGGTCTTGTGAAAGATGAAGTGTGTTTACGATTGACTGTAACAGATATTGCTAACCCCCAGATGATATCAGCTTATATTTCCAGGTTAAATATCCCCTATCGAAATATTGATGTTGTTATCGATCTGCGTGACTCTATAACAGAAGATTCATTGGGGACAGACCAAAGTCAAACACTTGCTGCAGGACTTATTAACAATCTTCATAATATACATGATTTTCGTCGCGTAATATTAGCTGCCGGTTCATTTCCAGTTGACCTTAGTCAAATATCCGTAGGTATATATTCGCAACCTCGTTTCGAATGGTTTCTGTGGAAGGATTTACGTCAAAAATCCTATTTAACGCGAGAAGTGATTTACGCGGATTATGGGATTCAGCATCCAGATTATACTAGGCTTGCGACACGGTTTCCTAGTGTCACTGCTAGTGTTCGTTATACTGGTGATGATGATTTTTGGGTTTTTAGAGGAAGAAAAGCTAACCAATATGGGTATGATCAATATGGTGCGCATAGCCAACAAATTGTTGCTCACAGAGAATACTCTGGGGTGACATTCAGTGTAGCGGATAAAGATATTAATGATTATGCTCTAGTTTATGCACAGTACCTGCAAAATCCCTCTCAGAGTTATAAATTTGGTAGCCCCGAAGTTTGGAGACGAATTGGTCAAAATCACCATATTACAAAAGTTGTTTATCAACTCTCCAGTTTGTACGGGCTTTAAGGCGCATGCGCACTTCATCTCTTAGCTGATGGGTTTCCATGCATTCTGCAACCATCGCCCACAGTACTCTGCGTGGCTTGCTTTTCAGGCCACGCTCTAGACCTTGAGCAGCCAAAATAGACAGCATTTCATCCTTCCAAAGTAACATGGCTAGGGCAACTTTATCGACGTTTGGATTCATTCGATTAAGACGCAGCGTGCGTAGATGAACGGCATTCCTAGAGCCTTCAGTTGCAATTTTTACTCCCCACCAGTCAGGTATGATTTTCTCTGCGGCAGCTGCATGGCAATCTGATACAACAAGGGTTACCTTGTCCATAATCGAAGAATAGAATTCAACCTGAGCGGGTAGACGCAAAAGATTATCGCTTTTGCTCTTCAATTCATAACCATGCATTAACCCATTGATTACTGTGATATCAGCACGGCTAGCCCCTAAGTTCATAACAAACTCATCGATAATAAGGGTATCAGGATCCTTGTGATGTTCCTTAAGGATTTTTGAATGAACAGCTTGTCGAACGTCGATGTCTCTCATGGTTGAAGGTCGTTTTTTGTCCTATTTAGGAATGGTTTTTTTTGAAGCCGTAGACTTTAAATCCATATCATCGTTATAGCACGAAATTTTTGTGTTCTTCTGTGACTGCTGCGATTTATCACTAAGTTACATCTGGTAACTATCCGTCATAGCTCAATAGAAAGATTACCGGATGGAGTTCTCGCAGGTGGACAAATGAAAGCGAAGAAGACGCGATAGCGCATGCTAGTACCGAGTGTCAAAGTGCCCATATCTTATTTATAGGCAGAAACGGTGTGTTCTGGCTATGTATGGCAGGAATGGTGTGTTCTGCCTATAGATAGGCAGGTTTGACGTGTTCTGGCTATGTATAGGCACATCAGGGTTGATATCTCTTAGCGTTAACTTGCTGCGCTGGGAGGTAGCGGGTATCTCAGGTCGATTTGTGGCGCATCGCTTAGAAGCTGGCCAGATCTTGCCATCAGGTATCCGGCGATTTCTTCAGGCGTCAAATCAACATGAAGCATGTCTTCACCATGGAACCATTCATTAGGCCAGTAGATGAGGTCGGACGGATTGGCATCAAAGTTTTTCTGCAGCAATTATTGTCTGGAATAAAATCTTGTTGGGATAGGCTTTTAGTCCCATTAGTAACTTTTCTTAGAGAAGTTACTAATGGGACTAACTCATCATTAGTAACTTTTTCCAAAAAAAATACTAATGAGTTCACTGCGCTCCCTATCCCTTCATTAGTAACTTTTTCATAAATAGTTACTTATGTATAAGGGGAACTAAAGCGCAGTTTGATGACAGATGCCAACGGGCTTCCTCTGTCGCTGGTCGTCGCAGCAGCGAACACGCATGACATCAAACTGGTTGCGGATACATTCAAAACCCTCCGGACGGGTCATACAGGACAAAAACTCAGACTCTGCCCGGAAAAAGATTACGAAGCAGGCCGGCTGAGTGGCCGCGTCGAGCCGCATATCCAGTCCCGTAATGAGGGACACAAGGGTTTCAAAGCCTATCGTTAGATCGTCGATAGGACTCATAGCTGGATGAATCGCTTTCGTCTGGTCCTGAACCAATGGGAAAAGAAGGTCGAAAATTACGAGGCCATGTTGCATTTTATCTGTGGTCTTATCGTCTGGAATAAGGTCCTATTGAGATAAGCTCTAAGCTGATGCCCAGCAGCAGCAAGTCATTACGCAATCTTCGTCAAACACTCGTCAAGAGTCTATAAAACAATCAATTCCCCTTCTGGTAACGATCGAAATCATTCCTTCATTAATTGCAATATAAACGATGATTATTTCAATATGTGAAATTATAATGGCTGTATAAATATCAGGGGGTGGCCATGTCGAAACAGTCCGTCAAACCTGTCTTGCTCAGCGAAGCACAGATTCAGGCAATCCGAAAAATTCAGGAGCAGCAGCGTCAGCAATCAGGTATCGGTGTTGCGCCTACTATCCATGAAATCGCCAGGGGACTGGTGGATAAAGCGTTAACATCCCTTTCCGTTGGGGTGCATGCCTGATGATGAGTGTTCTTCATCCTTTTTATTACTAAATTGAGGTGATTTCAATGGTAGCTAAGTCGATCGTCGACATTGACGTAAATGACGACAAATTTGTCGCGTTTATGGAAAGGTTCCGCGAGTACCAGAGCGCGCTGGATGATTTACCGGAAGCCTGGCGAGTGGCTGCTGTTGGTATTGGCGAAAGCAGCAAGCAGACCGAAAAGGCCAAAGGTGAGGCGAAAGAATTAGGCGCGGAGTTTAACGCCGTGGCCGAGGCCATTCTGATCATCAACAGTGGTATCGATCGGCTCAATACCAACCTGGAAGACTCGAAGAAAAAGCAGGACGAATTCAACAAAAGCACTCGCTCTGCGAAGGGCTTCATCAGCGATGCGACGAAAGACGCTAAATCGCTGGCAGGGCACATCAGTGAAGCGACAGCTAGTCTTCTGTCATGGGGTAGCATTGTCGGCTTGTTTACCGGCGTTCTCGGCGCAGGTAGCCTGTTTGGTATCAATACTCTGGGAGCGGGGGCAGCTCAGCAGAGATTTATGTCCCTGGGGATCGGTACGTCGGCAGGGAGACTGAGTGCCATAGAAGCCAACTACAGGAGGGCAATTGGGAATCCTGCAGGTACGCTGGGCGCTATCCGCGACTCGCAAATGGACCTGTCGAAGCGCTGGACGTTTCAGGCGATGGGGATTAACAACCCCGACCAGGACCCGGCCAAACTGCTCCCGCAGATGATCCGTAATGCGCGCGATATCTTCGTGCAGAACGGCAGCACACTGCAGGGTGCGCAGGCGCACGGCCTGACCAACTTCTTCAGTCTTGAAGACCTTAATCGCTTCAAAAATATGAGCAATGAAGAAATTGATGCGATGGAGCGAAGGGCGAAGAAGGATGCTGAAAGATTAAACATTACTGATGAGCAAAACAGAAAATGGACGGAGTTCATTAATCAGATTGAGCTAAGCGAAAGAAGCATTAACAGGGCGTTCGTAATCGGCCTTGGTCCTATGGCGCCGCAACTGAGTAAATTGTCAGATGCGTTATCCGGCGCGATCGATACGGTTCTTAAATCACCTGATCTCGGGAAGTGGATTGATGGGCTTGCTGGTGGTATTGAGAAGTTCAGTAATTATCTCGTATCCCCGGATTTCACTAACGATGTTAACCAGTTCATGACAAATATCAGGGAAATGGGCGTAACTGTCGATAACGTCATTAAGTTTCTTAAAGGTGAAACATTTAATGATTGGATGAAAAAATCAGAGGATAGCGCAAACTCCGCTGCTGAATGGGTAAAAGACAAGACCGGATTTGATCCTAGAAGTGTCAGCCCCGCGATGAAAGAGTTTTTAGCCCCGTCATGGAGCAAGATTAAATCGGCGTTTATTTATGGTGACCTAAATCCCGTCTTTTCAGCGCCTGCAGACATCTCTGATAAGTCTCGCACAATCGCCGATCGTTTCAATAATCCCGGTAATTTGCGCTCGGCTTATGGGTACGATACCCATAACACCAAAAGCGGTAAGTTTGCCGTGTTCCCTACGCTGGATGAGGGCGTGTTAGCGGCGACTAAGCAGCTTCAGATTTATGGTGCCCGCGGCATCAATACGATTGATGAAATTTCTAGGCACTGGGCTCCGTCAAAGGAGAACGACACGCAGGAATATATTCGTCATGTCGTAAGAACTTCCGGGTTTAATGAACATCAGCAGCTTAACCTTAACGACCCGAAAGTGCTGGCAAAACTTATTTCGGCGATGGCATCTAAGGAAGGTGCCGGCAACAGGGTGACAGAGAGCGCAGTTATCCAGATTTACAACAATACAGGTGGTAATGCGATCGTGGCAGCAGCTCAGCTTGGTGCCCGGTAATGGTGACATTTTGCCCGGCGATGAGTACCCCATTTTAACGTTTCAATTAAAGGCCACCAGCGGCCTTATGGAGATATCTATGTTAATGAGTAAAGCCGAGTATGCGCGTCATCGCGGAGTAAGCCGCCAGACAGTATATGACTGGGTGGAGAAAGGCGAGGTTGTGTTGTCGGGTACTAAAATTGATGTAGATGCGACGGAACGCCAGCAGCAACAGCACTCACCCCCCAAAAATGAGGCTCAAACTACAGCACCTTCTCTTTGGCCACATCGAACACGGGAGCAAACTTGGTCAGAATGCTGGAAAGAAATAAAATCGGGGGATGGTAAATACCCTGCCCCAGATAACGATGATGGCCTATTAGAAGCTGTTTCTGCCGCGGCTGATGAGTTGGGATATGATGTAGAGTTTCTCGAAGAAGGCGGTATTTTCCTTGATACACAGGATGCGGAATTTTACTTCCAACGTTATGATCTTAAGGAGAATGCCGAACAACTACTGCTGACGTTAAGGCGCGAACTTTTCTATACCGCTACCGAATGCCCTGATGAGATAGCCGATTGGAGTCCCGAAGGGATAAAGGCACTGTCTCTTTGGAGGAAGTGATAACTGTAAAGTGTCAACCGAAGCCAAAGAAACGAAACCCGACAGATTGACACTTTTATCGAAAAACCGTCAGACACGAAACCGATAGCTTTACACTTTCCTCGGTGAGTATAGTTGCAAGCACCGCCGTTACTGGGTTTATGCGATTTAAACCCCATCGCGAAAGTGTCAACCCGATGCTTAGAAATGCTAGGTATTTGAGGTAAAGTGTCAACCTGACCTCCTAATTTTTCCTAAGATTTTCTAAGGCCTCAGTCAGTCCTATCCCATATACTATGGCCAGAGGTTCAAGTCATTCAACGGGTGCTGTAAACTGCACGGCGGCAAAAAGTGGATCGTAACGTCAGCGCGACGATGGCTAGTTATTCATTGAGTTGGCGTTGAGAACAGCGGTAACCGACTCCAACAGCAGTTAATCATCCAGTTTACCTGTTGCAAGGCAATGTTCAGCCTCGCCTCTGCTTTTTGCATTATTCTGGCAAAATTTAGTCACTTCAGGTGAAGCCTCTGGAGCTTCTCGCAAATACCCATAGATCGTGACCAGGCCACTATTTTCGCAAGCCTCTGCATATGCATAGGTGGCTTTCTCCTCAAAGGTGGTTCTTTTCCCGGGATGAGCATTCCCATCTGCGTTAAACACCTTTAGTTTTTCTATTGCGTAATTGCAATCAGCTGGAGTGAGTTGTACGGCAAAGGCCTGAGAGGCAGAAAGGCACAGGAACAAAGAAATTGCGAAGCGAACATTCATGATTGAACTCTCAAAAAATGTGAGATATGTGGTAACCAGCAGGCAGAAATATATTTTCCGTTACTCACGAGTGGTTCCTTAACAAAACATAAGACATGCCGGTCGCTCATCCATGAGGACACTGCTTTAGATTTTTCGGCCTTCCAAATGACACTGATAACTTGTGCCACCATGCTCACCAATAAACCAATCTACAGCCTCTCCTGAAAGGCGGTTAATGGAAACATCGGAGACTAACCCCCAATGTTTGTCGTCCCTTGAGCCTTCTATTTTGTACTCAATTTTTTTGTCTGAGATGGTTGGGTTTACAACCCTGAGCCATGTATCGTCACGACCTTGTGGCTTACCATCAATGTCAACGATTATGGCCCCGCTTAGCCATTTGGTAGTCCGAGCATTACCAACACATGCCTTGCCTTCGTCAACACGAATGTCAAAACAAAGCTTATCTTCTTCAAGGTATGGACGAGGCCAGATTCCAGTAGCATTTTGGTCACTTTTGTCTTTGGGTTCGCACACAATGAGGGATGGTCCAGATGCTATGGCAGAAGTACAAATTAGTGTCAGAATGCTTAGGAATTTACTATTCATTATTTGATAGTCCATATCAGTGATTAATACTTAGACACTATACCATTGCATACAGGACCACAATTACAGGTATTGTCGCCGAGGAAAAATGGGGAAAACATTACTTTGCTGTGAGTGCTTTAGTGAGGTAGTCCCAGCGATTTAGAAATTCTCCATCCTGGCCTTTAGCAATTTTAAATAACGGCACGCTGTTCTGCCAGGTAGAGATGGATTTTACAATTTCACTTGGCACGATGAATACCTCTGGCGCATTCATCATGGTGATATCTTCTGACATATTACAGAAAACATAAAATAAATCAGGCGATGCTACAGGCTTATGCTTGCCTACCATCCATTGCCGCGGCTGACTCCTTGCCCAAGAGCCTTTAACCTGAATGCTAATGCTTTTTGAACCGTCGATCGTAGCAATTATATCGACAGCACTTGTGCCGCTGGTGGTTAGTGCTGCGCTGATACCCAGCCGAGAAAGCATATACGCAACGTAATATTCGCCCGCATCACCAGCATTTTTTCTGGAGCGTCTTGTTACTTCTTCCACGATCAACCCTCCGAAACAGTCTTTGATTGTAGCACCATTGATAGCTTCTGAGCATTGCTACCTTGGCGCTTCCAGGCACTGTAGATGTCCTTATCCCACGCTTTGCCTGCTTTAGTCTGATAACCGGCCTCATTGAGCCGCTCAGCGATAATGCGGCCATTGTCGAACCCTTCCCGGATAGTATCAGCAACAATCCCGATAACAGCCGCTTCATTGTACAGGGGCGGCGGGATCCCCTGTTTGCCACCCGCCAGCGCAGCCGCCGCTACTTCCATTCGCTCCACCAGCTCAAGCATGCGCAGTTGTGGGTTACTCTCTGGCTGGTTCAGCTTGCTGCGCAGGGCATCGAGCAACCACGCTGTTTTGTCGCCGCCTGATTCCGCTACAGCCTGATTAAAAGCGTCCTGCAATTCTGCAGGAATGCGAAATGCTACCAGATTGGATTTGCTCATGAGGGGCCGCCGGATCGTTGATATCAGTTTGTACAGTATACTGCTGTATAACGTTGTTATACGGATAGAGTGGTCGTATATACACTGATTGATACCGGTCATCTGATAAATTAACAGCGTCAAGGTACCACCATCAACGGCGCTCACGTCACTGGCCGAATTGAAGTGTGTACGGAGAGAAGACGAAGCTTGCAGAGCGAGTCTTACCCTCAGGTCAGTCTATTCGTGCCTCTTCACCTGGAAGGAGTTGTTTCTCTGCCATTTTTTTTATATTCATAAGAAAGACGGCACCGTCGGTGAACCGATCATACAGTTTGCTTGCTAGCGGCGAATCTATGGCTTTAAGGGACGGGTAGAGCTGCCGGCGCCAGATGCTGTAAATAAATTCATAGTGAATAGCTAGCGCATTGACGTTGTACAAATGCTTTTCACGCTCAGAAGGCGGCTTACGGGAATCAGTGTATCTTAACGTTTCCTCCTTCTCAGCTCTGCTTTCTGTTGTTTCTGGTTGTAGCTCTGATGCCAGATAGTTCATTACAAGCTCGAAGTCTTCGTGGGATGTTATATGAAGGGCTTGCATAACCTTTTTGATATTTCTTTTCTGCGTACTATCCATTTCCTTGCACTCCATGATTGGTTTATTTTTAACCGTAATAGGTAAGGCAAGTTGATATTCTGACTGTTTATAAAACACTCAGTTTTGAGGCGGTACCGTGATCTGCATCTAAGAAGGAAGCGGAATGTATCTGGCTGGCTACACAACCTGTATCGACTGAACTACCAGAATCATTAGCTGGAGGTTGGCTACTGTTTACTGTTTACTGCTTACGGCCCGTGAATGTAGGTTCAACCAGATAAATGTTGGTTCAAAATCAGGTGGTGTTGGTTCAACTTTTTGAAAAATACTAAACAAAAACAATGGTCTTTACGTTTTGAGGCAACTGAACCAACCGAACCAACACATTTTGCATGTATATAGAGAAATTTTCCGTGTGTAAATTATGATGCGGTTTTGGACGGATGAATATTAGCGGTATAGCAGAAAGCACCTAGCACCCAATATTGCGCGATAAATAGTCGATTTTCGGCCATAGAAAAACATATGGGGGTACATTTGGGGGTATGTGTGATTTCTACAACTAAAATAGTCAAATGAAATTAGTTTGTTATGTTTTTATATCGAATCCTGTAGGGCCCATTCAATATCAGCTTCTTATCCTCTTGCTGCTTTTTCGTACCGGACACCATTTTCCCTATCCTGTAACCTGGCTGTGCTATTGCGGTTGAAAAACATATTTCAAATACGTGTTAATACATTCGTTATTTTTCCTCTGCCGTCTATTTTTCTGCGCAAAAGTCATTATCCTAAAAACGATCCTCATTCATTATTTCATGTTCACATACCGTAAGTTTCATGCTTAAATCCGCGCAACATATAATGGAATATGTTTTTGCACTGCACGTTAAGTAATAACGAGAACACGGATGAAATCTCTGTATTTGGCTCTGGGACTAATGACGCTGAGTCTGACCACCCACGCCGCTTTTTTATCGCCAGCCGATCGCGACAGCATTGAGCAACAGCAGCAACAATTACTGCGTCAGAACCAGCAGCAACGTGAATCGCTGGAGCGCGCCACGCCCAGCCTTCACGCGGCGATGCCTGCGCAGGCTGAAGCCTCTGATGGTCCCTGTTTTTCTATCCATCGCATCGCGTTAGATGGCGCGACGCTTATTGATCCGCGTCAGCAGCAAAAAATAGTCCAGCCCTGGCTTGGGCAGTGCATGGATATTGCGCGTATTACTAAACTCGTAAATATTATTTCCGACTGGTATATCAGTCGGGGATATATTACCAGCCGCGCTTTTCTGACCGAGCAGGATTTACGTTCCGGGGTATTACATCTGACTATTCTTGAAGGAAAGCTCGAAAAAATCACCATGGAAGGGGCGGCTAAACGTGAGTTAACAATGGCGTTTCCAGGGCTGGAAGGCCATATTCTTAACCTGCGTGATATCGAACAGGGGATGGAGCAGATTAACCGCACGCGCGCGACGCCTGTGCAAATTGAAATCCAGCCGGGCGAAAAACCTGGCGGCTCCATCGTTAACCTGACGGCGACAGCGGAGCGCCCACTTTTGTTGTCGATGAGCGTCGACAACAGCGGCCAGAAGAGTACAGGTAGCGGACAAATCAACGCGGGTTTAACAGGCAACAATCTTTTAGGGCTGGCCGATCGCTGGTTTGTCAGCGGCGGGCGCAGCAGCGCGTTTTCGAATGCCAAAGATGCGCAAAATGTTGCCGCAGGGGTCAGCATTCCTTACGGTTATACGCTGTTTGACTACAGCTACAGCTGGAATAATTACCTGAGTACACTCGATAACCACGGCTGGATCTGGCGTTCCAGCGGTGACACCGAAACCCACCGGCTAAACTTCTCACAGGTTCTCTTTCGCAATGGCGACCTGAAAACGGGTCTCTCCGCCGGACTGAGTTATCGGACCAACCACAATTATCTCGACGATGTTTTGCTGCAAAGCAGTAGCCGTAAGTTGACGACACTGCTGTTTGGCCTCAACCACACGCAAAAAATGTTTGCCGGGATTGCCACCTTCAACCCCACGTTTTCCCGCGGAATGCCGTGGTTTGGTGCCGAAAGTGACGGTAATAAACCGGGCGATTTGCCAAAAGCGGAATTCAGAAAATGGAGTCTGAGCGCCAGCTTTCAGCGCCCGTTGCTCAACGATCTCTGGTGGCTTAGCAGCCTTTACGGCCAGTGGTCTCCGGACCGCTTATATGGCAGCGAGCGCCTGACCTTAGGCGGGGAAAGCTCAGTACGTGGTTTTAAAGAACAGTACATTTCAGGGGACAATGGCGGTTACTGGCGTAATGAACTGAACTACGCGCTTTTTACGCTCCCCGCCATTGGGCAGGTCGGCGCTCTGGCCGCACTGGATGGCGGCTGGTTGCATGCTGACCGACTCGATCCCCGGGCCGCCGGAACCTTGTGGGGCGCAGCGGTAGGGTTCACCACGACGAATCGCTGGTTATCCACCTCTTTTACCGTGGCTGGTCCGCTGGCGTATCCGGACTGGCTTGGTCCCGATCGCCTCAATATCTACTACCGCGTTGCCGTGGCATTTTAAAGGATTATCGTCATGCATCAGCCTCCCATTCGCCTGTCATCGCGTCTGCTAAGTTACCTGATTAGCCTCCTGCTGGCCGGGCAGCCGCTCCTGCCGGCCATTGGCGCAGCGATCAATCCCGAGGGCGCAACCGGTGTGGATAGTGCCGCAAATGGTGTGCCGGTCGTTAATATTGCCACCCCGAACGGCAGCGGGATCTCGCATAACCAGTTTAAGGATTACCACGTTGGCCAGGAGGGTTTAATCCTCAACAATGCGACCGGGAAGCTGAACCAGACCCAGCTCGGTGGGTTTATCCAGAACAACCCGAATCTGCAGGCCGGGAGGGAAGCGAAGGGCATCATTAACGAAGTGACCGGTGGTCACCGATCGCAGTTGAACGGGTACACCGAAGTCGCAGGCAAGGCGGCGAACGTGATGGTCGCCAACCCCTATGGCATCACCTGTAACGGCTGCGGCTTTATTAACACTCCCCAGGCAACCTTGACCACTGGCAAACCCGTGTTTGATGAGGCGGGGAATTTGCAGGCGCTGGAGGTCGCGAAGGGAACCATCTCCATTGAAGGCAAAGGCATTGACACCAGCGGCAGCGATGCGTTGTCGATTATCTCCCGAGCGACGGAAGTGAATGCGGCGGTTCATGCCAGGGACTTATCGGTGATTGCCGGGGCTAACCGGGTGGATAGCCATGGCACTGTCACCCCGATGAGCGGAGAAGGTCAGCCCCCGACGCTGGCGGTGGATACCGGGGCGCTGGGCGGTATGTACGCCAATCGTATTCGTCTGGTGTCGAGCGAAAACGGCGTGGGGGTGAACCTCGGCGACCTGAACGCGCGTCAGGGCGATATCACCCTTGAAGCGAATGGCAGGCTTGCTTTGCGTCACTCACTGGCCAGCGGCGGGATCGCCGCTCGCGGCCAGCATATTACGCTTACCGGCGATCACAAGGCCGGGGGCGCAATCACATTGCATAGTCAGAGCGATCTGGTATTGAGCAAAGGGTCCCTGACCAGCGATACCGATCTGCGGCTGACTGCGGGCGGTTCAATCACGCAAAGCAGTGAAAAACTGACCGCCGGACGGGATGTCTCATTGACGGCCAGCGCCATCCGCCAGGATAGCGACAGTCAAATCGATGCGGGTCGCCAGATCGCGCTGCGGGCTGGCGACAGCGTGACGAATGAGGGAAGAATGACGGCCACTGACGAGCTTTCGGTGACCGCGAAGACGCTGGCCCATCATGGCGCCTTGATCGCTGGCAACGCTATCTCCCTTGATGCCGCCCGCCAGACGTTGAATGGCGCGATAAACGCCACCGGCGATATCACGGTATCGGGGGAGACAATCGCCACCAGCGCGGCATCGCAAATCCAGGGAAAACACCTGCATATTGCGGCGAAACAGGTTGATTTAAAAGGGACTCAGGCGGCGAAATCCGCTCTCACCGTGCACGCCAGCGAAAAACTGACCCACAGTGGTAAAAGCAGCGCTGATACCCTGTCATTGCAAGCCCCGCAACTCAGCAATAGCGGTGTGGCCATCGCCTCCAGGCTGACCACGCAATCGCAGTCTCTCACCAACAATGGCTTGCTACAGGGCGAGGCTCAACTTTCTGTTACCAGCCAAACGTTGAATAACCAGCAGGACGGTACGCTCTATAGCGCGGCAAATCTGACGCTCGCTATCCCGGATATCCGCAATCGCGGGCTTATCACCAGCGATCACGCGCTCACCCTGGCCAGCACGACCCTGATCAATCCAGGTGCCATCATCGCCGATACGTTAACGGTTAAAACCGTCACTTTATCCGATGACGGTCTGCTTCAGGG
The DNA here is from genome assembly GCF_001807705.1 of Klebsiella sp. HMSC25G12. Classification (NCBI taxonomy): domain Bacteria; kingdom Pseudomonadati; phylum Pseudomonadota; class Gammaproteobacteria; order Enterobacterales; family Enterobacteriaceae; genus Klebsiella; species Klebsiella sp. HMSC25G12. The sequence goes on from NZ_KV789778.1 coordinate 231,251, forward strand.
TAATCAGGCACTCACGCTCACCGGCGATTCGCTGGCTCAGGGGGCCACAGGACGTTGGCTGACCGCAGGGGATATGTCGCTCACCGCGACGACGCTAAACGCCGCAGGAGCCATACAAGGGCAGCAACTGCGTATTAATGCGCAGGACTGGCGGCAAAGTGGTTCTCTCCTGGCGACAGGCAATCTGGATGCCACCGTCAGCGGCGCATTGCGCAATGATGGCGACATCATGAGCCAGCGAGATTTTGTCCTGCGAACCTCCTCCCTGACAAACAGCGGCAAGCTCCTTGCCGCCGGCGATATGTCGTTAACGGGTGCCCTGTTCAACAACAATGGTTCGCTGCAGGCAAACCGGATCGCACTGACGCAGGAGACGATCGACAATCAAGGGACCGTTATCGGGCTTGATGCGCTCACGCTTAGCAGCAACGGAACCGTGGATAACCGCGGCGATCTGCTAAGCCAGGGCGACCTGACACTCTCCGCTGGCGATATCGCTAACCACGGACGGGTGCAGGGGAAAACCATCGTTATTGAGGGCGCGGACCTCAGTAATAGCGGCGCGATCCAGAGCTCGGTCGATCTGGCGTTAACGCTCAGCGGCGATCTGCAGGCGATTAACGGCAGTAAAATGACTGCCCTGAGGGATGTCCATATCAGCGGCCACGCGCTCAGCAATGAGGGGCTGGTGAGCGCCAGCACTCTGACAATGGAAGGCGACTCGCTGAGCAACAGCGGAGAGATTAGCGGGGTAAGCCATCTCGACGTATTGCTGAATGGCGATCTGCAGCAGCAGGGCAAATTGCTGACCGGGGGATCGCTTGTCCTCCATGCGCAAGACCTGAACAACAGCGGTCAGTTGCAGGGGGCGAATACGCAGATTAGCGTGGCTTCGCTCAGCAACAGCGGACGCCTGCAGGGTGACAGTAATCTGACGCTGAACTTGCTAAAAGCGCTCAACAACCAGGCCAACGGGGCCATCCTCAGTCAGGGGGAGCTGACGCTGACGGCGTCTGCGCTCAGCAATCACGGCACGATCCAAAGCCATGGCGCAACCAGCCTCAACAGTACCTTATATGCCCGCAACGCCGGCAACATTGTCTCTGGCGGAGACCTGACGCTTTCCACCCCAGACTACAGCGGCAGCGGCTGGCTGCAGGCAACCCATCTCCTTCTGGACGCGGCGAAGATCGCCAACGCAGGCACGATGCTGGCGGCAAATCAGGCCACGCTGACGGGGAGCACGCTATTAAACAGCGGCACCGTTCAGGCCGCACAGTTAAGTGTCGACACCCGGACACTGGCCAACAGCGGCACCTTGTTCGGCAAGCAGAACCTGTTGCTTTACAGCGACAGCGTAAACAACGACGCGGGCAAACTCTTCAGCGGCGGCGATCTTCTGGCGAACGTCGCCTCCCTCAGCGGCGCGGGTCAGATAGTTGCCCTGGGTAATCTGACGCTGGCGCTGGTCAACAGCTGGATCGCTCAGGGAACTGTGGCCGCAAACAAACAGCTTGTCATCAGCAGCCAGAGCGATATCACCAACGCTGGCGCCTTACAGGGCAATGGCGTAACGCTGACCGCCGCCGGGCAGCTCATCAATAACGGTCAACTGGTAGCTGGCAACGGCAAGACGGCATTGACCGGGCAACAGATTGCGATGAATGGGGAAGGTTCCCTGCAGGCGGGTGGGGACGTGAGCCTGATCAGCCTTGGCCATATCACGCTTGATGGCTTTACCGGTACGGCGGGAAACCTGGTGTTAACGGCCACCGAAACGATCCTCAATACCGCCTTACTGTATGCGGGCCATAATCTCTCGCTGTTTGCCAACCGCATTCATAACCTGCACGGCGACATACTGGCGGGTAATGACCTGGTGATGCAAAAAAACGCCAGCGGTGATGCCAACACTGAAGTGATTAACACCTCTGGAACGATTGAAACCACGCAGGGTGACATGACCATCAGCACCGGGTACTTGCTCAATCAGCGTGATGGGCTGGAGGTTAAGATCTCGCAGACTAGCGGCGAGCAGGCCATTCCGGGTCTCGGAGAGGCGATAATCGATGTCGATATCAGCCAGCTGGCTGACGGGACGTACGGCCTGAGCAGCTATTTGGCGTCAAGCGAGTCAGGGGCATGTAACGGTCATGGCGCCTGCAGCTATCACAACTGGAACCAGCTCTATTATGCAATGTACGCCGAATCAGCACAGCAGAAGTTTATCGGCAGCCAGACGCGGACGGAGGTCACCAGCCGGGGCGGGGCAGCACGCCTTGCCGCGGGGAAAAATCTACATATTAGCGCCAGCACGCTGGAGAACGTTGCCAGCCATATTCTGGCAACTGGCGATATCGCGTTAACGGGAAATACGCTCAACAATCAGAGCTGGCAGGCCGGTACCGTCACTGACTGGTATATCTATCAGTACGACCCGCACCGCTATGGCTACAACATTGGCTTTGGCAAGGGCGCCGGCTATGCCGTTGCGCCGGGGGCGCCTTATCCCACGGATGACAATAACTATGAGGATGCGCAGCCCGAACGCTCTACCATTGGTTTTACCCTGGCCGGGCATGAATCCACGGCCGAACAGGGAGAAATTTACCGTTCGGTGATCCAGGCTGGCGGCAACGTCAGCGCCAGTTTCGCCAGCGACATCAGCAACACCAACAGCATCGCTAATGCGGATAAAATAAGCAACACGCTTGTCGCGCCTGACCTGAACACACCTTCAGCGCAACTCACTGACGACAGTGAGAGTATGCAGTCCCTCGCCGGGGCAGATACCACCGCCATCACCCGTCCGGACTGGAACGACACAACCGGTAGCGGCAGCCAGACCATCGGCAACGGTACGGCGCTCGTTCAGGAACCGCTGGGCGATAACTATCCACTGCCGTCCGGCATCAACGGCTATTTTGTCACGTCCGACGATCCGGACAGCCCATATCTGATCACGGTCAATCCGAAGCTCAATGGCCTGGGCCAGCTCGATCCGTCGCTGTTTGGCGATCTGTATAAGCTGGCTGGCATGAATCCAGCCAGCGCGCCACGCGAGACGGGCAGCCAGTACACCGATGGCGACTCGTTCCTTGGCTCGTCATATATGCTGGATCGCCTGGGGCTTAACCCTGACAGCGATTATCGTTTTCTGGGCGATGCGGCGTTTGATACTCGGTATGTCAGCAACGTGGTGCTGAACCAGACCGGGTCACGCTATCTTGATGGCCTCGGCTCTGATCTCGATCAGATGCGTTATCTGATGGACAACGCGGCCGACGTGCAGACCTCGCTTGGCCTGACGTTTGGCGTGGCGCTCACCGCCGCACAGGTGGCGGCGCTCAATCGCAGCATTCTGTGGTGGGAGCCCGCAACGCTTAATGGTCGGACCGTGATGGTGCCGAAAGTTTACCTGTCGCCGAAGGACGTTAGCGTCCGGAACGGTAGCGTAATCAGCGGCAATACCGTGCAACTGGCAGGGGGCAATATCAGCAACAGCGGCAGTACGTTGCTGGCGCGAGACGGCCTTGCCATTGACAGCAGTAATAGCTTCAGCAACCTTAACGCCGGACTTATCCGCGCGGATGGCCGTCTTGACCTGAGCGCGTCGGGCGATATCAATAACATTGGTTCGACGATATCGGCGAAAACGCTGCAGCTGGTAAGCACCGGCGGTAGCATCAATAACGTCACCCGCACTGAGCAGTGGCGTGTTGGCGATGACAGCCGCTGGGGCAATATCCAGTTCAGTGGTACCGATAGCGAGCAAACGGCTGCCATTACTGCCAGCGACGGCCTGTATATGGCCGCGGCGAACACGATCAACATAACCGGAGCGACGGTGAGCGCCGGCGGCGATCTGGTGATGGAAGCCGGGAGTAACATCAATATTGCCGCCAACCAGTTCACCGAGAGTCGCAGCCAGTCTGGCTTCTGGGGCCAGAAACACAGTCGTTCCTCATCCACAACGTATCAGGGCAGCAGCATTACGGCGGGCGGTAACGCGATAATGCGGGCGGGCAACGATCTGAACGTGACGGCCAGCGCCATCAATGCGGGTCACACCGCGCAGTTGGTGGCGGCCAATGACCTGAACCTGAACGCGGCGGGTAACGAACAGAGCAGCCGCACGGGCGGCAGCGAAAGCCATCAGAGCGGCGCAGAGCGTAGCACGGTGACCGCAGGCGACAAGGTAACGCTGGTGGCCGGGCGGGATGTGACCAGCCAGGCGGCGGGCATCGCAGCGGAAGGGAATGTTGGTATTCAGGCCGGACGCGATGTGAATCTGCGGGCGGAAGCCACCACCGCAGGCAGTAGCAGTCATAGCGGTAAGAAAACCGTTATCGATGAATCCGTGCGCCAGCAGGGTACCGACATTGCCAGCGGCGGCAGTACTACGATTATTGCTGGACGCGACGTCAACGCCGAAGCGGCGCAGGTGACTGCCAGCGGGAATATCGGCCTGGCGGCGGGCCGCGATGTGAACCTGACCACGGCGACGGAAAGTGATTACCACTACAAGGAAGAGACGAAGACCAAAAAGGGGTTCCTGAGTAAGAAAACCACGCATACCATCGAAGAGGAGAGCGCCACCCGTGAAGCCGGTACGCTGTTAAGCGGAGATCAGGTTCAGGTGTTGGCAGAGAATAATCTTCTGCTGCAGGGCTCGGCGGTGGTGGCTGAGGGTGATGTTCAGCTCCACGCAGGTAATAATGTCGAGATCACGGCGGCGACCAATACCGATACCGCCTGGCGATTTAAAGAAGAGAAAAAATCCGGCCTGACGGGAACCGGGGGGATCGGATTCTCTATCGGCAGCAGTAAAACCACGCACGAGCTGCGTGAAGCGGGCACCACCCAGAGCCAGAGTGCTTCCACGACGGGAAGTACGGGCGGTAGCGTGGTGATTTCTGCCGGTAAGCAGGCGCATATCGGTGGTTCAGATGTGGTTGCGGGCCGGGATATCCGCATCACCGGAGACAGCGTGGTGATTGACCCCGGGCACGACACCCGGACGGTCGACGAGAAGTTTGAGCAGAAATCCAGCGGGCTGACGGTGGCCCTGTCAGGCAGCGCAGGCGGTGCGGTGAACAATACGGTTTCCGCCGCGCAGAAGGCGAAAGAGGTCAGTGATGGCCGCCTGAGTGCGCTTCAGGGAACAAAAGCGGCGCTTTCCGGTATCCAGGCCGCCCAGGCCGTCGCGCTGGATGGGGCCAGAGGCGGCAGCGATAAGGACAATAACAATACGATTGATATCAGCGCGTCGCTGGGTTCGCAGTCCTCTTCCTCCCGGTCACATTCGGAGCAGGTGACGACCAGCGGCAGCACCCTGAATGCCGGAAATAACCTCGCTGTTACGGCAACGGGCGGCGACATCACGGTCGCGGGCGGCCAGATGAAAGCCGGTAAGGATGTCACGCTGGATGCGCTCAGGGATGTGAACCTGACAGCGTCACAGGACACACAGCAGACTACCGGCAGCAACAAAAGCAGCGGCGGCAGTATTGGCGTCGGCGTGGGGGTGGGCTCCGGCGGAGCCGGTATCAGCATCTCGGCAAACGCCAGCAGCAGCAAAGGGCATGAGAGCGGCAACGGCACCAGGCAGAATGCAACCACGGTGGATGCCGGTCATCAGGTCATCATCAGCAGCGGACGGGATACCACGCTGGCCGGCGCGCAGGTCAGCGGTCACCAGGTGACCGCTGATGTCGGCCGCGACCTGACGATAACCAGCCTGCGGGACAGCGACCATTACGACAGCACACAGAGCAGCCTCAGCGGTGGCCTGGGTTACACCTTCGGCGCCGGGTCGTGGTCGGGAAGC
>NZ_KV789778.1:237100-245353 GCF_001807705.1 Klebsiella sp. HMSC25G12
GATAAAAACAGCCTCGATACCGGCACGCTGGGCTTCAGCGATATCCACAACCGGGCGGATTATAAGACGCAGCATCAGGGCGGCGGTATCAGCACCGGGGGCAGCATTGGCTCTCAGTTCGCCGGGAACATGACCAGCGCCCTGCTGGCGGGTGGCGGCAACAGCGGTCATGCGGAAGGTACGACGCAGTCGGCGGTATCCGAGGGCACTATCACCATCCGTGACCAGGCCAGCCAGAAGCAGGACGTGGCTGACCTGAGTCGCGACACGGAACACGCCAGCGGCAGTATCGGGCCGATATTTGACAAGGAGAAGGAGCAGCGGCGCCTGCAGGAAGTGCAACTGACAGGGGAGATTGGCAGCCAGGCGGCAGATATTGCGCGCGCGCAGGGCGAGATAGCAAAACAGAAGGCGATAAAAGACCCTGCAGCCCTGACGGCGGCGGAAGCGAAGCTGAAGGCAGAGGGTAACAGCAGTCCGACGGCAGAACAGATTGCGGACCAGGCGGGTCGTACCGCGATGGCTGCATACGGAACCGGCAGTGACCTGCAGCGGGGTATCCAGGCAGCCACGGCAGCGCTGCAGGGACTGGCGGGCGGTGATATCGCCGGGGCGCTGGCAGGGGCATCGGCGCCGGAGCTGGCGAATCTTATCGGTCACGGTTCAGGGCTGAGTGACGGTGCCGCGGTGGTGGCGCACGCTATCCTGGGCGGTGCGGTGGCGGCATTGCAGGGCAACAGTGCCGCGGCGGGCGCAGCAGGCGCGGCAGCAGGTGAACTGGCCGCGAGGGCGATTGCTGGTATGCTGTATCCGGGCGTGACGGACTTGTCCACGCTGACGGAAGCACAGAAGCAGACGGTCAGTACGCTGGCCACTGTTTCAGCGGGGATGGCAGGCGGACTGGCCGGCGACAGTACGGCGTCAGCGGTGGCGGGCGCGCAGGGCGGGAAGAACGCGGTTGAGAATAACCTTCTGGGTGGAAATGAATGGACGCAGGGAGAAAAAGCCAGGGAGCATGGTAAGGATGTGCTGTCGTGTGCAGACAATCCTTCTGGAGAAGCCTGTCAGCGAGGCCTGGCGGAAAACAAAGCCTATGCGGGAGCACTGGCTACAGGAGGTGTGGCGTTATTACCCGGTACCGCGCAGGCGATGTGGGGGTTGGGCGCAGGGGTAAACGCAGGTGCTCAGTATGCTGAAGATGGCAAGGTGAATCCGGTTAACTCTGTTGTTGCTGGCTGGATAAACGTTGCAAGTATAGGGAATGGCTTATGGGGAACCGTGGGCTGGAATGCAGCCGGTGGCGCGCTAACCAATCAGATCAACGGTGACAATCCTTTAACAGGAGCAATTACTAATGGTCTGGGTTCTGCTGGCGGTTACTGGGGAGGCAAACTAATCTCTTCAGGCACAAATGCGGCTGGTAAATGGCTAACCGGCGGCTGGGATCCTAAGTTTAATCCTGACCTGCTGAAATATACCGAAATTAAAGGTCAACTGGGGATCTCTAAGGAGATGTTGCCTGGTAAGCTTCCAGGCAATATGGGTAATATTGGAGCTTCAGTAATATCAGAGGGAGGCGGTAAAGGAGCTGAACAGGTAATAAAAAAAATAGGAGATAAAAATGAAAAATGATCTCCGAGTTAGATGTGTTCAGTCTCTATTTCTCTTAGTTGCTACGATTTTATTCATGATCGCATTATCTGTATGCGGAAAGATTTTTTTTTCGTTGTTACTGTGGCTGCTTGGCGATGGTTTTAATACAACTTGGCAGGATGTTTTGCACGGAGCGAAATTAGGACTTTATGGTGGAAGCATTGGAGGCATTGGACTCGCATTATTCCGCCTTTTTAAAGTAAAGGGATTTTAATCTATGTCGAAAAGATCCCAGCCTTTGTGGTTGGGATTGTTGTTGAGACTAACTCGCTGAGTCTGCCAAAAGGGATGACGGAAACCGGACAGGCAGCCACATCCTGGGTGAAGTATGCGCAGGACAACAATCTTTCGCCGGAGCAGGTACAGGCCGGGTTAAAGGATATCGTGCGCGGCGACTTGCCGGAAAGCGCGGATATTATCAAAGCCATTCTGAGTAATAGCCCGGGCTCGGATACAGTAATGGCGTTGCTGACAGCGGAAGAGGCGAAGGATTATGCGCTGGCTCTGCTGACGTCAATCCCGGCAGAAAAAGCGTTATCGTTAGCGGGTAAAGCAGCCGGTATTATTGATAACACAATACTGATTAGAGCAGCGGAGAAGATCTCGACGGCTAAGCCGGGTAAACAATTTACAGCGCCGAGGGATTTGAATGAACAGATGGTGTGGAAGCAGGTTGAATCCAATCCTTCACAAGGGCAAATACTTGACGGTATGAATAAAGATCCTCGATTCCCTACATCGGCTGGCTTCCAGAAAATGCAGGTTAACCATGAATTACCAGATGGTTCAAATATAACAATTCACTATCAGTATAATTCAGTGACGGGTAAAGCATACGATATGAAGATTACAAGTCCTCAACCGAATCCATTACAACCAGGTCCATCACTGAGGGATAAGTAATGAAAATAAGACCTTATAACTCATCTAATGTTATTGATATTTATGCTATTTACTGGAGTGGTAAGGACACTCTTTTTTTGGGAATGCCAAAAGGACATTGTGGGTTAATTGCATATAACTCACAAAAAGTAGATATAGTAGATCCTGATATCTCTGGAGAACTTACATACTTTAATAATAACTACTCTGGCATTTACCACTGGGCACTAATTAAGGAAAGGTTACTTGATGATTTACTCGAAAATGATGAAACGGCCTATAAACGCTTCCTTGAAATCGTGAAAGCTGAAGGTCTGGTTGATCCCGATTTTTATTAACTGCAAAAGATCCCGACTTCAGCGCCGGGATCTTTTTTACCCGTCAATTACGACAGCACGCAGAGCAGTCTCAGCGGTGGCCTGGGTAACACCTTCGGCGCCGGGTCGTGGTCGGGAAGCCTGAATACCAGTCGCGACAAAATGACCAGCGACTGGTCTTCGGTGCAGGAGCAGAGCGGGATATTTGCCGGTCAGGGCGGCTTTGATGTCACTGTGGGCAGCCACACGCAGCTGAATGGCGGGGTGATTGCTTCCACCGGAAGCGCAGATAAAAACAGCCTCGATACCGGCACGCTGGGTTTCAGCGATATCCACAACCAGGCGGATTATAAGACGCAGCACCAGGGAGCGGGTATCAGCACCGGGGGCAGCATTGGCTCTCAGTTCGCCGGGAACATGACCAGCGCCCTGCTGGCGGGTGGCGGCAATAGCGGTCATGCGGAAGGCACGACGCAGTCGGCGGTATCCGAGGGGACTATCATCATCCGTGACCAGGCCAGCCAGAAGCAGGACGTGGCTGACCTGAGTCGCGACACGGAACACGCCAGCGGCAGTATCGGGCCGATATTTGACAAGGAGAAGGAGCAGCGGCGCCTGCAGGAAGTGCAACTGACAGGGGAGATTGGCAGCCAGGCGGCAGATATTGCGCGCACGCAGGGGCAAATAAACGCGCTGGAAGCGGCGCGCAAGGTTCATCCGGCAATGTCAGCGGAGCAGCTGAAAGAGACGCAGACGTACAAAGATGAACAGGCGAAATACGGCACGGGCAGCGATATCCAGCGGGGTATCCAGGCAGCCACGGCAGCGCTGCAGGGACTGGCGGGCGGTGATATCGCCGGGGCGCTGGCAGGGGCATCGGCGCCGGAGCTGGCGAATCTTATCGGTCACGGTTCAGGGCTGAGTGACGGTGCCGCGGTGGTGGCGCACGCCATCCTGGGCGGTGCGGTGGCGGCGCTGCAGGGCAACAGTGCGGCGGCGGGCGCAGCGGGCGCGGCAGCAGGTGAACTGGCCGCAAAGGCTATAGCAGGCATGCTGTATCCGGGCGTGACGGACTTGTCCACGCTGACAGAAGCACAGAAGCAGACGGTGAGCACGCTGGCCACTATTTCAGCGGGAATGGCAGGCGATCTGGCCGGGGACAGTACGGCGTCAGCGGTTGCGGGCGCGCAGGCAGGGAAGTACTCGGTGGAGAATAACTCGCTGAGTAAGAAAGATAAGATCTTCGATATCAACCCGATGCTGAAGATAGGTATTGAAGGGGCTGATGGCGATCCGCTGAAAGGCGGTGGTGGGATTGGTAAATTTACGATTAATAAAGGACAACAGAACAAACACTTACCTGGAACTAATGAGTATAAAATAGCATCGGAAGCAGGTTTGAATAAAAGTATTCTTACTGTCTCACCTGATTTATTTTTACCCAAATTGGGAACTGGTCAGCAGGTAGGTAATACCCCAGTCGGTACCCCTGGTTCTAAGGAACGAATAAACTATGGTCAAAATATTGGAAACTATATTGACCCTCAGACTGGAGTGTCCACACCGACAACAAACGGCATAGTTCACTATGGTAAAAATGGTGTGCATATTGTTCCTGCAAGACCATCAGAGTAACTAAGGAATATATAATGGTTTTATATGATTCAAATGTGTATTTAAAACTTTCAGTGCAAAGAGCTTTATTTGGAAATGTGACTCCTAATATCAGAGCTGTTGTTGCTGAATTATCAGGTAAGAACATTAGCTTACTATTTTATTTTGATGGACAAATTGATGATGATGATAAAGAGCTAGTGTCAGTAATAGAAACTGAAATTATTGCTGATTTTGATGAAGATTTTACTGTTGACACGACGGTTAAGCGTCTTGATCCCCCACAACCGATAAAAAATAAAAATGGTTTACTGATATACATAAGAAAAGAGTAAAAAGAAGATCCCGACGAATTCCGGATCTTCTTTTTAACCGTCATTTTTTCGGCAACCCGTTGACGTTGCTAAGCCCCTACGGTAATTCCTTGGATTAACCAAGGTTCATCCGGCAATGTCAGCGGAGCAGCTGAAAGAGACGCAGACGTACAAAGATGAACAGGCGAAATACGGCACGGGCAGCGATATCCAGCGGGGTATCCAGGCAGCCACGGCAGCGCTGCAGGGACTGGCGGGCGGTGATATCGCCGGGGCGCTGGCAGGGGCATCGGCGCCGGAGCTGGCGAATCTTATCGGTCACGGTTCAGGGCTGAGTGACGGTGCCGCGGTGGTGGCGCACGCCATCCTGGGCGGTGCGGTGGCGGCGCTGCAGGGCAACAGTGCGGCGGCGGGCGCAGCGGGCGCGGCAGCAGGTGAACTGGCCGCGAAGGCAATAGCGGGCATGCTGTACCCGGATGTGACGGATTTATCAACGCTGACGGAAGCACAGAAGCAGACGGTGAGTACGCTGGCCACTATTTCAGCGGGAATGGCAGGCGGTCTGGCCGGGGACAGTACGGCGTCAGCCGTGGCGGGCGCTCAGGCCGGGAAGAACGCGGTTGAGAATAACTCGCTGGCGCATGTGCTGGCAGCGATAGAGGCCAACAAGCCGGGAACAGTTGAGTCATGGACAAAAGAGCAGCAGGAGCAAATCAGGGAAGCGTGCAGTGGTGGAACGCCGGTGTCATGCGAAACGGCAGTAGCCGCAATAGGTAGTGCAATGGCATGGCCATTATTACCGGGAGCAGCAGCTACAACCAGCCTGATAGGTGCTGGAGCTAATGCTGGAGTGGGCCTTCTGATTAACGGTGAAGTAAATCCAAATGACGTTATTCTGGGATACTGGACCGGCGCATTCACAGCAGGAACCGGAGTGTGGGGAACGATGGCAGTTAATGCTGGTAGTGGTGCCACATCAAATTATCTCAAAGGTGATGATCCTCTGAAAGGTGGATTGATCAGCGGGGCTGCTTCCGGGCTGGGTTATGGTGCAGGTAAACTGGTTGAATTACCGTTTGATAAAGTCCTTAATCCAATGAAGCCATGGAAAGATTGGATCTGGACAGATGTTGGAATGGGGATATCCAAACCGCTGCCGATTAATCCAGTGCCCGGCGTTGCTGGCAACATAACTGGTTCAGTCACAACAGAATATGGCAATGATCAAGCAGGAAAAACAACGGAGGGGCAGAAATGAAATTTTCACTCTCAAAATGGCTTTTGAGCCTGCTCTACTTAGTGATTGCTTTACCTATTGGAATATTTATTGCAACGGTTGCCACTCAAATTTTAATAAAATTATTTTATTTTAGTACTAGCGGATTGACTGTGGATTTATTATCCATCGATTATGTGAAAATTTTGAAAGGCAGCGTTGTTGGTGGCGTTATTGGAGCTATAGGTTGCTGGTTTGTGTACTACCAGCACTATAGGAAAAACAGACGTAAATAACGCTACCCGAGTGAGTTGTTGTTGAGAATAATTTACTTGGCGGTAGTGAAGATGCGCAGGCGGCATGCTTGCGATGTAAGCATCCCGGCAATCGCACCTGGATCTTCTTTTTAGCCGTCAGCACCTGACCGGCTCGATCACAGCTGTTCCTGTTCCACGCTGACCATCACCGGTGTGTCAGTGCTGAATCCCGCTTCTGCCAGCCAGTTACCGCACGACCTGTGTGAAGCGGACCCCACTCAGAGCCAGAGTGCTTCCACGACGGGAAGTACAGGCGATAGCGTGGTGATTGATCCCGGCTACAATAGCCGGAATAACATGATCATTATCACCGCCCATTGATCTGGCCCGCGACAGAAATATCAAAACAAATACGCGGTTATGAAACGACGGGATTGAGGTCATTGAAATAGTTGGTTGTGACCTGGGACCCGGCAGCGGTGGGGGAGACGTTGCATGATATGCCCAATTATCAGAGCTTAGTAGATTATTGCTGGCGTCAAATGGGGTTGGTGAGCCCTTGCCCTTCATCTTCAAATTTTTTCAGGATGACGTAATGATTAAAGCCTATAATACATATTATACCAGTAAACTTTTATCATTATTGTCCAGCTGATTATTTATGAAATGATGACGTTAATATGCAGCAAATGGAGAGGTTAACATGCTTAAAAAAATGTGCTTAATTGCTTTTACATTAGTTATTGCTGGATGTACCAATACCAGTCATCTTTCAGGTGATGTCCATTCCTCAGCCACGGCTGGACGCGTACAACAAGTTTTTTATGGCCAGCTGGTGTCAGTCAGAGCGGTGCAAATTCAGGCGGGTGATAACAGTAATGCGCTTGGCGCTGTCGCCGGAGGTGTCATTGGTGGTGTAGCGGGAAGTGCCGTCGGTGGCGGTTCAGGCCAAAGACTGGCGACGGCGACTGGCGCTGTTGCGGGAGGTTTAACTGGTCAGGCGGTTCAGGCAAGAATGAATCTTGTTCAAGGGGTCGAGCTTGAAATACGCTTAGATGATGGAAGAACGTTCATGGTCGTACAACGTCAGGGGCCAACGCGATTCTCGGTAGGGCAACGAGTTGCCATTTCATCCGTAGGTGGGCAAACGACAGTATCCCCGCGCTAATTTTAATAGTTAATAACATAAATACCTAATGCCAGCTACGCTTTAAGGCTGGCATGGTAAAAATGGAATATCTCAAATTTAGGGTGTTTTATGAAAAAACCATCTTATTTTTTAAAGGTAATTTGCCTCTTTTTTTCAGGAACACTTATCGCTGGTTGCTCTGTGTTTATGACGAATATTGGAAACTCGCAAACGATGAATGTCAGTTTTGTTTCAAACCCGCAGACAACCGTTCGATGCCTTAAAACCGGTGCGAAAATTAACGGTTTTATTCTTGATGATAGCCAGTTAACTGATGAGGGTAAGCTTTTCTTAACGAAACAAAATATGAACTCAGCCATTTCGATTATGGTCACGGAAAGTTTAAACGGTACAGGCTTACGGGTTCGTTTTGATAACAGAGATAACATCTTGATCGATGGCTGGAATAAAGCAATCCGATACTGCAGAAGCACGATACCCTAAAAACAAGGATGTCTTTTAAAAGCCGGAATATATCAGGCGTCAAGTCGCTCACCATTCTTATCAGTTTCAGGAAGAGAGGTGAGCTTGAGCGTAACACGCTAATCATGCTGCATGAAAATAAGTAGGCAACGTAGTCAGAAACACGACCATGCGCTGTGAGGCGTGCGAGAGTGCCAGGCTCTGGCCGCAAATCTTTTGCTTGCGGATAGCCTTCTCAGCAGACATATCCTCTCTCTATGATGAGGCCAGCTCGTCGGCCTACGGGAAGGGGGCAGACCAAATAACCGCAATCTGATAACAAAAAGTTTAATTTTTTTCCCCGCCGCGCTGACTATAGTTAGGGAAGGTGCGAACAAGTTCCTGATAT
>NZ_KV789779.1:0-631 GCF_001807705.1 Klebsiella sp. HMSC25G12
CACTAACGTACGATCCATCAGGTGCTAAGGTTACTTGGGATATCGCGGTTAGTGGTAATGCTGACATAGCCATTAAAACGGCACCAAGAGATAATGCTCTCATCACTATTACTCCTGTTAATATCAAAAATAGAATTGAATCGTTCAGCGGTGCCGAACGCCGGTTCCAGCCGCGGGATTCGTGATCGGGATGTTATAGTAAATTGATCTCTTGATTTTGAGTGCCCTTACTCGAAATCAGGTTGCTATTTTCAGTGTCGCGGCTACTGCTTGTACCCCCGGAAGCTCCTGAAGATTATTATTGATAGCAAACTTTATCTCTTCAAAGCTCGCGTTAATCATGAGCTTCTCATCCACGCCACGTAAAAATATTATTGTTTTTGCATTACCACATGATTTCATAAAGATAATATCATCTTTTTTTAGCATGATACTGTCGTTACTTAGTGTAGTGAGATAAAGCATAGCCACTGTTTTTGTGTGTTTTTGTTAAGGCTGTTAAGATTATTCCTAACCACTGATTTTGTACATATCATCAAAAAAAATAAAAAAACTAATGCCCCCGTGGTGGGTATATAACAAATCACGGGGAGCGGAGCTGACCTGCTCCCCGTTGATTAATACACCGCGA
>NZ_KV789780.1:0-2471 GCF_001807705.1 Klebsiella sp. HMSC25G12
AACCACCCGCACAGCGCGCTGGGATATCACTCCCCGAGGGAATATCGGCGGCAGCGGACATCGTTAACTTAAGATACAAAAGCTGTCCGGAGATGGAGGGTCAAGATCACCTCAATTGTGCCGTATGCCTTGAGTTTACTCATACAAGGAACATCCACCTGCGGTGTTTTTAGTAACGCATTGTGCAACATGGCAAAATCTGAAGCATGTAGCAGAGTGATACCCCCTTTTGATAGCGCGCCAGGATGCAAACGGAAGTTACCGCGTTTAACCCCCTCATTCCATGTGTCATCGTCGATTCCCCAATCATCCCGCCTGTGCCTGAACGTCGCACCATTCATGACCTGGTTGTAACGATCCCGAACACCGGCATTAACGTGCGATCGGAGTCCACCTTCAGGACGATTAACAATCCAGTATTTACCCGCCGGAACCGGGCCTGCGGTCGGCTTCATGTCACAAGCCCCTCGATTGCGATAAATACCATCGCCAGAAAACGCTAAAAATGTTCCGGCCCCAGCAAACGATAACGGCGAGTCATGCGCATCGTTGATGACAAACCTTCCATGCAGAGTCATGCACCACCCAATATCCTTTTTTGAACTGTAGATTAAGGTACAGGCTGCTTAGTAGACAATCTATGTTAATAATATGATTTTATTTGAAATAATCTTATTTTATGTTGGTAGTCAGTGCCTGGCGGCGGTATATCAATGCTCAGAGAAGCATCAGAACGCATAATCCTGCCCCCTTTTCCCGCAATGTGATCTACTATTTCGGGCATCTGTTCGGGTCGTCCAGAACCGTGAATCATCATGCGCATCATCGCTGAGGAGTTTCCTGTTGCATTGGTTAGTTCGTCTACGCCTGGCCTGGCGCCAAATCACCACTGGATTTCCTTCACGTGCGAGGCTGGCAGCGCGCGATGCGCTTGCTACGGCACTGGCCTGCCTGCTGGCATGGTTACTGGCGGTATGGCTGTTAGGACATGAGCATCCTACGTTTGCCATCGTCAGCGCCGTGGTATGTCTTGCTCCGGGTGTACCCAGTCACCTGAAACAGGCCAGAAATCTGGTTATTGGCTGTACGTTCGGTATCGTGATGGGGGAGTTGATGTGGCAGCTCCCCGATACTCATCCACTGGTGCGGATGAGCATTGGTATGTTCTTCGCTATTTTGTTGGGCGCCGCCATCGGCCCGGCTCCGGTGGTCCCCATCCAGGCTGGAGTATCGGTGGCTCTGGTTCTTGCCATGGGGCCTGAAAGCGCGGGCGGTACACGTTTAGTGGACGTTCTGCTGGGAGCCTCTGTCGGATTATTATTCAGCCAGGTGCTCTTTACGTCTAATCCATTCAGCGACATTGGGCGTTCAACCTCCGACTTCCTGCGTCAGATTGGTAATGGACTGGATCGAATGCTACGAGCCTGTGAGGTGCAAAGCAGTAAGGGAGCAGAGGCCGCTTTGAGTCAGCTTTCAGAGGCTCAGGCCGCTCTGGCCGCTCTTCGCGCCGCTGTAGCTGAAGCACAGGTCAGTAAACGCTGGTCACTACGGGGTCGGCTAAACGCCGGGCGGCTTGCCACCGTCACACAGCGTTACGACCGCCATGCAATCCGGGTATACGCGACTTCCCTTTTATTAGCGGAAAGTCTCAGCCGGGCCATGTCACACACCCATACTCCACCACCAACTGTCGTGATGACGTATTGTCAGTGGTTGTCGGATAGCTGCATGGTACTAGCCCGTCAATCCGCCGTTGTTGCGCTTAAAGAAAGTGACCCACAGGCTTGTATGGGAACACCACCTCAGTCCACCGCTGACCAGCGCCATGAACTACCGCCAGAATGGCTCACGGTAGAAGATAATGCACGGCAACTGGAGCATGCCTTACAGGCACTGCTGGGCTCACGTGACGCATGATTGTCACGCAGAGATACCAGTATTCTACACGACCGTTGACATTCAGCGGTCTACTCCATCTCTGCCGCCAGGCCAACTATAGGGCAGGATCGTCTACCGGGGCGGGGTCAGTCCAACGCCCCTTTCAAAATGTCCTCAAAATCAGCGCCACTCAAGTCAGGAGTTGCACACAGCATATCTCTTGCTAATGAACGCCGCCGCAGCAGAAGGTCATCCAGAGTTTCTTCAAATGTGGTGATTTCGGGATCCCTCACCGTCGGATAATAAACATACACATCTTTAATTTGCCCAATCCGGTACGCCCGATCTGTTGCTTGATCTTCTTTGGCTGGGTTCCAGCAACGAGTGAAATGAATAACATGATTGGCTTTCTGTACGTTAACACCGAAACCGACTGCAACCGTAGAGAGAATAATCACCCCAAATCCAGGATGAACCTGGAAATCATCGATCAGCCTCTGGCGGCTATTCTGACTATTACTTTTAGTGCTGGTATCACCGTTAATAATGACAGGGCGGGTAATGGTCCCAACTTATTGATAGTGTTTTATGTT
>NZ_KV789781.1:0-4986 GCF_001807705.1 Klebsiella sp. HMSC25G12
TCGAGATGAGAGCCTGTACGCAAGTACGGGCTTTTTTCTTTTATATTCTCCGCTGGGGGAATGAGAACCCCCGACCGGGGTTCGACAACTGGCGCAGCCAGTTGGACAGACCGCGAGCCTGCGAGCGGGCTGCCCCGCAGGGGCGAGCGAAGCGAGTCAATCCCCCCCTCACCGCCATATTCGAGATGAGAGCCTGTACGCAAGTACGGGCTTTTTTTCGTCTGTGGCACCCGCCGGGGGGATGAGAACCCCCGACCAGGGTTCGACAACTGGCAACAGACATTACGCAGTATTGTCAAAGCCAGACTCTTTTTCACACGATTAACAGTGCAGCGAAGATGTTCGCCAACACTATCCCCTCTTCCGCTTTGAGCCACCCGGCATAACGAAAATCATATCGCTCCGGATGGTGTACGTTATGCATTAACGAAAAGTGCTTTGTTACTTGCGTATCGACCGTAATTCAATGTAAATGTGAATGAACGCTCATTCACTTTAGCGCATGACAACACAGAAGGTACCAATGACTAGCAAAACACTGCGACTTATATTTCCTCAATGGCAAGGCGGTAACAATCCTCCCTACTATCTTGGCTCGCAGCTGCTCTCGTTTCTCTCTCCTGAAGCAAAAGGGCCCGTTGAGATCGTTCCTGTTGAGTTACCAACAACAGAGCCATTGCCAGGGATTAATGGCATCACGGCTAAGCCATCCCTCATCAGGCAACTCAATAATGCTGCCGCACTGATTGAAAAACATGATCCCAATAGCATTGTCATTTTAGGCGGAGACTGCCTGGTTTCGCTGGCGCCTTTCGCCCACCTGCTCGATAAGTTCGGAGACAAACTCGGTGTGCTCTGGATTGACTCGCATCCTGACGTGCAGACGGCTGAACAATATCCAAACGCGCATGCCCATGTGCTTGGTGCGCTAATGGGTACGGGTGATAACGATTTAGTTGCCCATGTAAAAACCAAACTTAATCCGTCAAAAATAATGATTGCCGGTATCCACGCGCCACTTCCTTATGAAGCTGAATACCTCACTCGCCATAACATGACGACGCTAGCACCTGAACAGGTTAAAAGCGGTGCAGATGAAGTCCTGGAGTGGATAGCGAAAGGAAAGATTGCGTATCTGGCGATCCATATCGATCTGGACGTACTCGACCCATCTCTGTTCCGCTCCATTCTTTTTGCAAAACCGGGGCGCGGAAAACACGATTTTGGCGACGTTGCTGAAGGCAAACTGACGATTGAGGATGTACTCAATCTGATAGCGGCAGCGACGACAAAAGCAGTCCCCGTTGGCCTGACAATCGCTGAACATTTGCCCTGGGACATGCTGAATCTCAAGAACATGCTCAGTGAATTACCCCTTCTAAAGTAAGACGAAATCCAGGAGCCAGACGACAGAGTTTAGCTCTGGCTCCTTGCATAAAAGCGCGTTAAAGTCTGGACACCGAATTTACCAAGATGCCGATATGTTAAAAAAAACCGAAACCTACCATAAGTTGATTACGGCTGCTGCTGCCTGCTTTGCGGAAAAAGGCTTTAGTGCGACAAGCGTACGTGAAATCTCTACCCGGGCAGGAATTAGTCAAGGAGCAATGTATACGTATTTCAAAAGTAAGGATGAGCTTGTTAAGGCTATTGTACTGGAAGAACAGAACTCCGCGCTGACTGCCCATAATGCGACCTATGCAGGCTCTTATTTTGATCGCCTTTGTGCACAAGTCACGTCCTGTATTAGCGAGATCGGTTACCCTATCACGCATCAACTTTGGGTTGAAATCATGGCTGAGTCTGCGCGTAATCCAGAACTGCGAAAAACGTATATCTCCAGTGATGACATCATGCGGAAAAGCTTCGCGCGGCTCATCCAGGAGGGTATCGCTGCCGGAGAGTTTCGCCGTGATATTAACCTTGAAGAAATCACGATCATTATTTTTGCCCTTATTGACGGTTTAATCGCTCGTCAGGCAATAAACACGACCTTTTCATTCAGGGATGATCTGCCAATGTTTTTTGACGTTATGGCAAAATTGCTTAAATAATACCAGACGGTCATAGTAAAACGATGTATCGAAAAAACCAGAGGTTGCTTATAACAGCCAACGCTCTCAAGCGGCAAACGACTCACACAGTGAGCAATCTTTCACGCCCCTACGCGATTGCGAAGAGTGCGTGAAAAAGTACGGACGCTTTTCACATATGAGTTCCGGCAAAAAACCTCTGCCTACCCATCAATCTTCCTCCATCCGCTGATACTCTTCGCTGAGGTAGTCCACCAGCGCCCTGACGGAGGGCAGCAGCCCGCGCCGTGAAGCAAACACCGCATGGATCACTTCCCGCCGCGGCTGCCACTCATCCAGTACCACCTCTAATTCCCCTGACGCCAGCTGATCGCGCACCATTAATAAAGGAAGCTGCACCACGCCGACGCCGGCCATCGCCGCCTCGCGCAGCGCCAGCATATCGGTGGTCACCATTCGCGGCGTGAAATACACCTCCGCCCTTGCCCCCCCGGGCCCGGTAAGCTGCCATTTATGCTGATGCTTGTTCGCCCCCAGGCTGAGTCCCGGCCAGGTGCTCAGCTCGGAAGGCGCCTGCGGGCGTCCGAGCCGGGAAATGAGATCAGGACTGGCCACCAGCCGGTGCCCGCGGTCCGCCAGCACGCGCATCACCAGATCGCTATCCTCGATGGGCCGGGGACGGACGCGGATCGCCACATCAATCCCCTCCCCGACCACATCCACCCGGCGGTTGGTCGCCTCAAGATGCAGCGTTACCCCGGGATAGCGCGCCATAAATCGCGCCAGCATCGGTCCAATATGGACATGCAGCAAGGTGACCGGACAGGTGATCCTGACGCTACCGCGCGGCTCGGCGCGCAGCGTCTCGACCGCCTGCTGCGCCGCCTCGGCCTCTATCAGCATCGCTTTGCAATGCTGATAAAAGGTCTGCCCGACCTCGGTGACCGCGAACTGACGGGTGGTTCGCTGGATCAAACGCACGCCCAGCCGCTCCTCGAGTTGCGCAATGCGGCGGCTGAGCTTGGATTTCGGCTGGTCAAGCGCTCGCCCCGCCGCGGCGAAACCGCCATGGTCTACCACCTGGACAAACCAGGCGAAGTCATTGAGATCCTGCATCCTTCCTCCATTGTTCCATTTTTGGAACAGTATAGGTCATTTTTGCTCACTACCGCATACGTCGTCCCGGATATAAGCTTATTTACATCAGATACCGATACACAGGAGAAAGCCATGAAACAGATTACAGGAGTCTACACCGCGCCTGCGCAGCATTGGGTAGGCGACGGCTTCCCGGTTCGTTCGATGTTTTCTTATCAGACGCACGGCCAGCAGCTGAGCCCCTTCCTACTGCTCGACTATGCCGGGCCGTACACCTTCCCGGCGGGCAGCGATAAACGCGGCGTCGGTGAGCATCCGCATCGCGGATTCGAAACCGTCACCATCGTCTACGCCGGTGAAGTAGAGCATCGTGACTCCACCGGACGCGGCGGGGTGATTGGCCCGGGCGACGTGCAGTGGATGACGGCGGGCGCCGGGATCCTGCACGAAGAGTTCCACTCGGAGGCCTTCACCCGCAGCGGCGGCGAGCTGAAGATGATCCAGCTGTGGGTCAACCTGCCCGCCAAAGACAAAATGACGGCCCCCGGCTATCAGAGCATTACCGCCGGGACGATCCCCACCGTCGCGCTGGCGAATGGCGCCGGACAGGTTCGGGTTATTGCCGGCCAGTATGACGACGTCAGCGGCCCGGCCCATACCTTCTCACCACTTAACGTGTGGGATCTGCAGCTGAATCAGGGGCGCGACCTCACGCTGCGCCAGCCGGAAGGCTGGAGTACCGCGCTGGTGGTGCTGGAGGGGGAAGTGATCATCAACGGTTCCGAGTCCGCCCGCGAAGGTCAGCTCGCCGTCCTGAGCCAGACAGGAGACGCCCTGCATCTGGAGGCGACCGCCCAGGCAAAAGTTCTGCTGATGGCTGGCGAACCGCTGCAGGAGCCGATTGTGGGCTATGGCCCCTTTGTCATGAATAACAAAACGCAGATCGCAGAAGCCGTTCGCGATTTTAACAGCGGCCGTTTTGGCCAAATCTAACTGATTGAGGTGAATACTATGTCTACTCCCGCTAACTTTAACGGTGCTCGTCCGGTAATTGATGTTAACGATACCGCCATGCTGTTGATTGACCACCAGAGCGGCCTGTTCCAGACCGTCGGCGATATGCCGATGCCAGAGCTGCGCGCTCGCGCCGCGGCGCTGGCCAAGATGGCGTCGCTTGCCGGGATCCCGGTGATCACCACCGCCTCCGTGCCACAGGGGCCGAACGGTCCGCTGATCCCGGAGATTCATGAAAACGCGCCGCATGCGAAATACATCGCCCGTAAAGGTGAGATTAACGCCTGGGATAACCCGGAATTCGTCGCCGCGGTGAAAGCGACCGGTCGTAAGACGCTGATTATCGCCGGGACTATCACCAGTGTCTGCATGGCCTTCCCGGCGATTGCCGCTGTCGCCGATGGGTATAAAGTGTTTGCCGTGATTGACGCTTCCGGCACCTACAGCAAAATGGCGCAGGAAATTACCCTGGCTCGCGTGGTACAGGCTGGCGTAGTGCCGATGGATACCGCCGCCGTCGCCTCTGAGCTGCAGCGCACCTGGAATCGCCCGGACGCCGCAGAATGGGCGGAGGTGTACACCAAAGTCTTCCCGGCCTACCAACTGCTGATCGAAAGCTACAGCAAAGCGCAGGACGTGGTGAAGAATAACGAACAGCTGGATTCTCAGCGCTAAAACCCCGCCCCGCTGTACCGCAGCGGGGTGTTGTTCATTGCGTGAGCGAACGGTAGAGAAAGAAGAAAATATGCTTGACCGTTTTAACGCAACTCCCTATAGTAGCGCCCCGTTGCCCACCCAAGGTGAGCAGCAAGACAATATGGTGAGGTGTCCGAGTGGCTGA
>NZ_KV789782.1:0-1511 GCF_001807705.1 Klebsiella sp. HMSC25G12
TGAAAGACTTAGTTCTTAAGGTCCAGTCTATGTGTCTCTGCTGACTTCTTCCGGCTTGGCTTTACAGAATACGCATCCGTCATGCTTCCCGTTGATATTGCGGCCATCGCCGCCACTCTGGGCATGCTGCATCTGTTTTTCCGCCGGGATATACCTGCAACATACGACGTCTCTCTTCTGAAAATGCCTGCCAGTGCGATTAAAGATCCTGCAACCTTCAAAGCAGGCTGGATTGTTCTGGTTCTGTTGCTTGTTGGATTCTTTGTGCTTGAACCACTGGGTATCCCTGTTAGCGCTATTGCGGCCGTCGGCGCTGCGGTACTGTTCGCCGTCGCAAAAAAGGGTCACTCCATCAATACCGGAAAAGTGCTGCGCGGTGCGCCGTGGCAGATCGTTGTGTTCTCACTGGGCATGTATCTGGTGGTCTACGGCCTGCGTAATGCGGGTTTAACAGAATATCTATCCGGTGTTCTGAATATGCTGGCGGATAAGGGACTGCTGGCGGCAACGTTTGGCACGGGCTTCCTGACGGCATTCCTGTCATCGGTCATGAACAATATGCCAACAGTTCTTGTTGGAGCACTGTCGATTGACGGAAGCACGGCGTCCGGCGTCATCAAGGAAGCGATGATCTACGCCAACGTGATTGGCTGCGATCTAGGCCCCAAAATCACGCCAATAGGCAGTCTGGCGACCCTGTTGTGGCTGCACGTCCTGTCGCAGAAAAACATGACTATCAGCTGGGGGTATTACTTCCGCACGGGCATCATCATGACCCTGCCGGTGCTGTTTGTCACTCTGGCCGCGCTGGCGCTGCGGCTCTCTGTCACTTTGTAATGAGATACTGAAATGAGCAACATAACCATCTATCACAACCCGGACTGCGGCACGTCACGTAATACGCTGGAGATGATCCGCAACAGTGGCAATGAACCCGCGATTATTTATTATCTTGAAACGCCCCCGACTCACGATGAGCTGGTTAAACTTATTGCAGATATGGGGATAACAGTCCGTGCTCTGTTGCGTAAGAACGTGGAGCCTTATGAGCAGTTAGGGCTAGCAGAGAACAGCTTTAGCGATGAGCAACTTATTGGTTTTATGCTCAAACATCCTATTCTGATTAACCGTCCCATCGTCGTGACTCCCCTTGGAACACGGCTGTGCAGACCTTCTGAAGTCGTACTGGATATTCTCCCGGAGTCTCAGCAAGGTGCATTCACGAAAGAGGATGGTGAAAAGGTCGTTGATGAAGCAGGGAAGCGCGTTAAACCCTAATGCTAAGTAATATGGATAATTTGACTGCTGAGAAGTTAATTTAGCTGTATCCAGAAACAAAAAAGAGTCCGCATTTATGCGAACTCTTTCTGTCAGGCCTCGGTTATTCTGTCCAACTTTTTGGGGTCAGTACACACACGAGGCCATCTGCTTGACTAGACACCAACAGCGTAGCCTCTTAGCTGCCGTAAGGCAAGGAGATGTATGGGTCCACCACATATTGCAATTTTTAC
>NZ_KV789783.1:0-11331 GCF_001807705.1 Klebsiella sp. HMSC25G12
GTGCCAGTCGTCACTGCCGTACTGGCTGCCCTGAGATGTAAACAGAGCCAACAATAATCATAATATCTACCTGAGGCTTTGAGTTTCTATCATGGCGTACTGACGATGAGTTGAAACCATTGATATTAAGAGTATTGATATTGTCTTTCAGAATCGCTATGGCTCGGGCATTAGTATCTGATGCCCGAATAGCGAATTGTTTATCATACCGATAGCTGGTATCGGCGCCGGTGGAATGCCAGTCGGCCGTTCACATGCATCGAGAAATAAAATCATCACTGATTGTACAATTACCTAATGCCGACAGCATTTTATCGTACAACCGTTCCTTGATTACGTCGCTCAAATAATTAAGGCACGTATCGTTTAAGCAGCGTTCAAGGAATACAGGTGCCCGCACGGAATGCTCGTTAGCCTGCCTTTTAAGCAATATAACTTCATAGGAAAAAATACGGTTTGACTTTGCCCAGCCCATCAGACTGGATGAGAGTGGACTCCATGTGATTTTAACGTCCGGGGTGGAGGAAATAACGTCGACATCAAATATCTTGCCGGTGTCATGTAAAAGCCAACAAATAAAGGCTGCATAAAGATAATGACCTTTTCGGATCTGTTCTTCATCCTGTAGACCAATGGGGAGTAATTCAGTGCTGTACGCAAATTTTAAAGCGAGGAAAGCCGTCTCTAAACTGTTTGTTAGTAGTTCCCCTGTACCGGCATGGTGATGGTTTTCAGACGCAGGTAAAAGATGTATCCAGCATGTATATTACATCAATGGCTTAATGACCAGATTAGTGAAGGTACAGGCCTTCTCACTCAGGTCTGAATTTGGCAGACCGATATACCTATTGATTTACTGTAACCGGTTTGCATGTACGGATAAAATCGCATACTCTGAAAATAACGTTATACACACAGGATTACTTGGATAATCACGGTATATTTGCACATCCTTGATAGGCGTGTGCGGGATATCGTACTCATCATCTGTATCAAAGATAATGTCGTGGTCATACACTCCAAAGAGGGAGTCCCTGATTTAAAAAAAAATGCCCAGATATAATACTCATATCAACCTGTGAGTTATTGTGCCGAAACAGGAGTGGCAGAAGATTGTGTTTTGTCAGATGGCTTGCCAGAGCCTGCCACTTCCTCTGGTTTTAATGTCTGCTCACTGCCAGTATCAGCTGAAATGTCAATGTAACCGGACTGAGCAAGGGCCTTCGGTTCGAGACTGGCAATATAAAGTTCCACCGATTTAAACCGCTTAATGCTCTGGATGAATGGTAATATGTCGTATTTTCCATTCACACGATTTTCAACGTTCAGTATTTTAGTAATCTTGTCCATAGCAACCTGCAGTGAGCTCAGGAGTTGCAAGATAATTCGGTCATGAACCTGTTGTGATATCTGACCGCATAACCACAACTGGTGTGCCTGACGAGTCAGGACGTTGGCGGTCTGGATAATATCCAGCAATTTATAGAACAATGGGTGGTTCCAGCGAATTTCAAATATACCATAGTCAAACCCTTCGTATGATGAATCATCCAGAAGTAGTCTGGCGACATTTTTGTCAATCTGCTCATTGAGGGTATTTACATTACCCGACAGTTCATCGTAAACACCGGAGAGCCATTTCTGAACTTTAGTGCTTGTCGCCTGGTCACCTTCTACCAGGCGGAAAATATTATAAATTGCATTGGAGATGGCGTTAAACTGGCGCAGGCAGGCTCTGTTTTTTTCATGAAAGTGTGTATAGAAATCACTTGAAAGTGGCTTTAATTTTGAAATGACCATCCCTAAAGGAAGGTTATTTACAGCGTTTCGTTGATTACGCGGTTCAGTTTTTGGGGATGCGTTGCCAGCCATTATATTAACCTCTTCAGTTTTTCCAGTCTTTTGATGTCGGCCAGTTTTCGTTGATGGTATTCCGCGAGTAGTTCACGGATTGGTTTAATTTTTTTTCTGTTTCCTGGATCATCTCCAGTTCCCAGTCCAGGGTATTTTTAAAACAACTAACGCTGTAACCTATGAGTTTAGGTTTAACAACCACGCCATGATGTTTAATTTTGTTTTTGAACCTGGGCGAAAAATCTTTCAATACAATTGTCAGCTTTTGCGACGATCCAACCTTTCTCAGCACAGGAGCAAAACGACCGGATATAAATCTTCCCCCGTTTGCATACGAGGTCTGGGATATCAGTTGATTCCGCGCCTTCCAGGCCTCCCAGTATTCATCCAGAATTTTTGATGCCTCTGATTTCAGTAACTCGATATAGCGAACCGAGTTCTCGATAACGATTTCCTGATGTGCCGTAATTATCGGGTTCATATCAACTCCTCCAGCAACACAGACTACAGGAATCCAGAAAGAGTTCTCTAAACTAACAAGGGTGTTTGCATTTTTTTTAAATTTTTTTGTGCTCATGTCGTTGGCAAAAAAATAACTTTCTTGTGAGCTCGTCCAATAACCTCTGCCTGTGGCCCGCACGGTGTGCGTTCCATCCCCGGAAAACCACTCCACGCAACCGTGGAGATGGGAAAAGTAACTTTATTTGCGAACCAGTAATAGGTACCCTTATACATAAGTAACTATTTGCAAAAAAAGTACTAATGAAAGTGTAGGCGTCCAGTCCTGCCATTAGTACCTTTCACAGGAAAAAGTACTAATGAAAATCTATCCTCATTAGTACTTTTTTGATGAAAAGGTACTAATGAAACCGAGCAAAACTTTGCAGTTTCTATAAAAAGTGCCTAATGTTATAAGTACCAGTACAAGGTAAAAGGACAGGGCTTTTTTATAATTTAGTATCTAATAATATTAGTGCTTGTTTTTTTGGTAGTATCTCTGAGATGGCTTTGATATAATAACAGACCTTTAGTAACCGTATGTAGCGCGATTTAAAAGTACTCTGGAGAGCGTATGGACGTACAACCCAACGTACAGACTGACACGGTCATTAAGGCGTTTCTCCGCTCGGAGTTGCAGTTGATACGGAGTCAAAAAAAACTACTCAGTGTGTTGCCTCGTGATCTCGCGTCCGACTACCGCTATATACCGGAGAACCTGCTGGAGCGGTTTTTCCATCCTGCCACTGATGCGCGTCTAAATAGAATTGCCCTGTCAGAAGCCAGGCCAGGCAGCCTGCTAGTTCCCGTGTCAACGGGAAGCCTGTTTTATGGGGTGAGTTAATAAAATTAATCCTGGATGACTCTCAGTTACTGAAGTTTGAAACGTACGGCAGACCTTTTAACAGTACCGAGATGAAACCAAATGAGCCATGCGAATTATTGAGCGGGAAGCAGTCTGTTTATAAACCCGTCGATCTTGAGTTATTCAGGAAAAACATCGTCTCTATACAGATGAATTTCCTGGTCAATCTATGGAATCTGGCCAGATTTAAACCAGCTTATGTTAGGGCTTATTTGGCCCTGTCTAATGACGCTTTCATATGCTCCTCGATACAGAAATGTCCGCCTTTGTGGAGGTGACAAATGTGGTTCTCTTTCCCCGGTTTATAACCTATGATACCGGACGTCGTGATCACAAAGTATATGCATGAGGTTACGAGATTATGGCTGATGTTCTGGAAGGTTTAATCCTCATGGGAAATATGGGAAACTTACGGTTCGAATTTTCTCTTAAAGATTCACATGAGAAGCTTAAATTATTTTGGCGATGTCTGGATGTTATATAGGTTAACAGACTTCACATCCTTGATATCGTAATTTGATTAAGGTTAATTCAGGTTGGAGAATAACAGTGTCCGAGCATGCTTCGCTAAAATTAAGTTTTCTGAAAACATGAAGTGGTTTTTCCTGCCGGTCGACAGAACAGGACCAGATATACGTTAAGGAGAATGCGGGTAATGGGCTTAAAAAAGAGCGAAGTAAGCTAGTTAAATAGTCTGGTAAGTGCAATAAAGTTAGTGGAGTTTGATGCCAATAAATATCCCATAATAGTTCTGCGTGGTCGTAAAGTTGTCGATGGTTTGGAGTAGATAAAAGGGGTAAATACAAAGAAAGGGTAGGTAAATGGCTCGGTGAAAAATACGCCATGTTACTCTAAAGTGTCGTTGTGAACAATACTATTCACATTTTCGGATATGACACGTAAAACCCTACAGAATCAATAAGAGAAATGTATTTTAATATAATTGTTGATTTTTTAATAAATGCGGGTATACGCTGGAATACTACTCACCCAAAGTCAATAGGGCTCTTGAAATTCTCGGCGGGATACCGGAAGCTGACTATAAAGACTATTTCCTGCCATGTAAAAAGCCCTTCAATCATGCACCGGACAGGTATTATTCCTGCCCAACATGCAGTGCAAAAAAATGACAAGTTGCTATTATGCGTTATTCTCAGTCCGTTGTTCCCTTTGAATAAAAATAATTAAGAATACATGGGAAATCAGCTTTACACACCGCAAGTATCATCTGCCATATCACTTTTGTATCGACGGAAATAACGAAGCCGTCAGATGAGAAGTTTATTTCATCTTTCAGACAGCATCCATAACCGCTTGCGTACGGTTTCTCCGGACCTTCATGTCCGTTGTGCCTCTTATTTACTCCTGCTTGACGTTCGTACAGAGTCAAAAACTGGAGACCTTAAAAACCATTTCCTGATTGTATCCTGAAACTTGTTCAGGCACTTCCACCGTTAAAAATGACTACATGTCCATTCGAGAAAATCAGGTTTGAAAAAGAGCTGGGCGCTATGTTTTCAGCCAGTCCTGATGCTGTCAGCATCCGTCTGGCCGAATACCTTTTGGGCCCATCCCGTTTTCTCCAGATGATAAAAACCTGACCGTAAGGCGAGAGTTGAGGAAATGCGGTGGTTCATATGATGTAGCAGGGAGACGTCAAAGGCGCCCATGTCAGGTTCACCCGCTGCGGTCATGCAGCGCACCATCCATTTGTTGAATGCGTTGTTGGTCATAATTAGCGCATATTCCAGCTCCGACAGCTCCGCGAAGCGATCCGACACCAGATGGCGGGAGGAAACGATCCGGCCGTCGTTGATATCGTCGTGATGGGTGTTAGCACTCTTTTCTGAAGTCATAACGATCCTTAGCAATGAATGTAAAATTATCAATAAAATAAGAATATTTTATTGATAATTTGTATGCATGTTGTTGAGGTAAAGATGTAGCTTTTTAGCGCAGGTTTACCAAACCTGACGAAAAACACAACATCGCTCGCCGCAAATTAAAAAAATAGCCGCCGGCGCGCAACGCTCACTTTCGATAGGGTAAACGTTATGGACGGTACTACACTGTTGCCGCTGATCGGGATACCGATCGTGGTTATTGGTTTTGCATTGCGCTTCAACCCGCTGCTGGTGGTCGTGGTAGCGGGGCTGGCGACGGGTTTGCTGGTCGGTATGGATTTCGGCATGCTGCTGGAAACCTTCGGTGAGAAGTTCGTGAACAGCCGTTCGCTGGCCACCTTCATTCTGATCCTACCGGTCATTGGTCTGCTGGTGTATTACGGGCTTAAGGAGCTCGCCCAGGCCTGGGTGGCGAAGATCGCTAGTGCCACTTCGGCGCGTATTCTGATGCTTTATTTTGTTGCGCGTGAAGCCACGGCCGGGCTGGGGCTGATGTCGTTGGGCGGCCATGTCCAGACGGTGCGTCCGCTGCTGTCCCGATGGCCGAAGGAGCGGCGCTGAACGAATACGGCGAAGTCCCACAGCACATTCGCGACAAAATCAAAGCCCATGCCGCCGCGTGTGACAACATCGCAGTTTTCTTCGGAGAAGATATCTTTATTGCTTTTGGCGCAGTGCTGCTAATTGACGCGTTTCTGAAAGAGAACGGCATTCAGGGTATCGAACCGCTGCATATCGGTCTGTGGGCCATTCCAACCGCCATTGCGGCATTAATTATTCATATTACGCGCCTGCTGAGCCTCGATGCCAGCATCCGTCGAGACATCATGGAATGGCGAGCAGAGCAGAGGATGCAGGAGCCCACACAATGATGACGCTTATCACCATTAACCGTGTGTATTACCTGATTGGTTTTGTCGTGATGCTGCTGGTTGTCATGACCCTTCGCGATCGCGCCAATCCAAAGCGTTTTACAACCGCGTTGTTCTGGTTTTTGTTTGGCGCGATCTTCCTGTTTGGCGACCTGATGGTACAGGAACTCGGTAAATCCTTGGCGTACCGCATCATCGGCGGCGGCGTCATCGCTATCGCCCTGCTGGCGGGATTTAGCCTAGTCGGGATAGGGTACTATAAAATGTCCACCGAGGAGGCGCGAGTTGCCTCTTCGAATATACTCAAGAACTGACTGTTCCTGCCTGCGCTGATGATCCCGATGGTGACGGTTATCGGCACCCTGTTCCTGAAAGGGGTGTCGATCGGCGGCGTGTTCCTGCTCGATCAAAAACAGCTCACCCTGGCGGCGCTTTCCGTTGCCTGCGTTGCGGCGATCCTCACCGGCTGGTGGCTTACCAAAGGAACGCCGCTGCATGCTGTTCGTCAGTCTCGTCGTCTTGTCGATACTATCGGCTGGGCG
Organism: Klebsiella sp. HMSC25G12; assembly: GCF_001807705.1. Taxonomy (NCBI): domain Bacteria; kingdom Pseudomonadati; phylum Pseudomonadota; class Gammaproteobacteria; order Enterobacterales; family Enterobacteriaceae; genus Klebsiella; species Klebsiella sp. HMSC25G12. The sequence goes on from NZ_KV789783.1 coordinate 6,536, forward strand.
GTGATCCTTCCGCAGATGCTGGCCATGCTTGGCGGGGTCTTTATGGTGGCAAACACGGGCGACTCGGTGCAAAAGGTAGTGAGCCTGTTTGTGAACCCGGATAACCGCTTCATGCTGGTGATCATTTACTGCGTGGGGATGGCACTGTTCACCATGATCATGGGCAATGCGTTTGCGGCCTTTCCGGTATTAAGTGCCGGTATCGCGTTGCCGTTTCTGATCAACGTTCATCACGTGAATCCGGCGCCTCTGTTAGCGTTTGGCATGTACGCGGGCTATTGCGGCACGCTGATGACGCCAATGGCCGCAAACTTCAACATCGTTCCCGCCGCTCTGCTGGAGCTGAAGGACAAATATCAGGTGATCAAAATCCAAATCCCGACCGCGTTAACCCTGCTGGTGGTGAACGTGTTCTTAATGTATTTCCTCGTGTTTCGCTAAGGAGCTGTCATGGAATTAACGCAAGATAAGGCTGACGCGTTTGCCCGCATTCCTTTGACCTATTTGCGCTTGGAATACCCGAACCACATCATGCACCTACTTAATGATGATGGCGACGTGCTGCTGCCTCGTGAACTGCACCCGATTTTTTACGGTTGTTTTGACTGGCATTCGGCGGTACACGGCTACTGGCTGCTGCTGCGCTGCGTGCGTCTTTATCCCCACTTACCGTGCCAGAAGGCGATCGTTGAGCTTTTCGACCAACACCTGACCAAAGAGAACGTGGCGAAGGAGCTGGCCTATTTCACCGCACCGTTCCGCGACTCGTTTGAGCGGCCGTATGGTTACGGCTGGCTGCTGGCGCTGGCCCAGGAAATGAAACAGTCGTCGCTGTCGCAGGCCGCAGGCTGGTATCAGACGTTGGAGCCGCTTACCCAGTATATTCGCAACCGGCTGGTGGATTACCTTGCTAAACTCACCTATCCGATCCGCGTGGGGACGCACTACAACACAGCGTTTGCTCTAGCTCTGGCGCTAGATTATGCCCGAGCTGTAGAAGATAGCGCGCTTGAGCAGGCTATTCTGTCCTCTGCAGAGCGGTTTTATCTTGCCGACACGCGCTATCCGGCCCACTACGAACCCGGCGGCGATGAGTATATTTCCGGCGTCTTGACGGAAGCGTTATTGATGAGCAAGGTGTCGGCGGACTTTTCCGCCTGGTTTGACGCGTTTTTGCCGGATGTCGGCTCCGTTGCGGAACTTATGAACCCGGCGGAGGTGAGCGATCGTACCGATCCGAAAATTGCCCATCTCGACGGATTAAATCTCAGCCGTGCCTGGTGCATGAAGCACATTGCGAAAGCGCTTCCGGTCAACCATCCGGCGCAGCAGGTGCTAAGTGATGCGGTGGCGAAACACCTGACGGTGAGTGTCGAGCATGTGGTGGGCAGCCACTACAGCGGCTGGCACTGGCTGGCGAGCTTTGCGTTGCTGGCGCTGGAGTAAATAATTGAGCCGTCTTTCTTGCCGGGTTACTCTGCGCTCATCCGGCCTACAATGTATATGAATATATTGTGCTTTTCAGGCTGATGCCCTCACCACAGGGTGCAGCCTGCTCAGTTTAAACAGCACCGACCCCGTTGAGGTGATGACGGCTAGAGGAGATGTGGGGGGACGAACCACAAGCAAGCTTCATGCAATGGGCATAACCACTACGCTAGAGATGGCTAGGGCAAATCCTGTATTCATAAGATGAAACTTCACCGTAGTTCTTGAACGAACAGTGAGGGAACTACGGGGGAAAGTTGTATCGACTTGGAGGATGCTCCACCACAAAAACAACAGATAATATGCAGCAGAAGCTTTGGGCAGCGTATAACAACGTATGAATCCATGCGGCAGGCAATTTGCCAGTATGCTGAACGTGCTGCGGAAAAATTGCGCCAGGAACGTCAGTACTGCGGTCAGGTGTCAGCTTTCATAAAAACCTCGCCTTTTTCAAAACATGAACCCTATTACAGCAAAGTCTCCAGCGAACAGCTCTGCATTCCGTCACGTGATACGTGGGACATTATCGTGGCGGTGGGCCGGGTTCTGGATAAAATCTGGAAAGACGGACATAACTATGCAAAGAAGGGTGTCATGCTCAACGATTTCCGTCACTGCGGAGTTACCCAGCTACCGTTATTTGATGAAGGGAGGTCGTATGCAAACAGTGACGCGCTCATGAACGTACTGGATACGATAAACAACTCAGGCAAAGGAAAGTATGGTTTGCCGGTCGGGGCATCGCACCGGCGTGGTCAATGAAGAGAGATATGCTCTCTCCAGCCTACACACCGAGGAGGGACTAGATACCGATCGCTACACTCTGAGGCATCGCAATCAGGAGAAATTCCGTTCGTCTGCTGGTGGTTGATATTCGCTCTGTTATTTCCATTTGGGTATAATGTAAGGACCAAATGGAGGTTTGCTATGAAAACATTTAGTTTGTCCTCAACTCCAGCCAGACCACAGCGCCTCTGGCAGGTTGCCGGGTTAAATAATGCTGATGGCGTAGCGCTGCTGGGTCAAATCAATGAAGGCCTGGACGGGAAGGTGGCGAACCGGATCACTGACTGGGCCAGAATAACCCAAAATGACCTGAGAAAAATGTCCGGTATCCCGTCGACCACATTTAGCCGCAGTGTGAAGGCACGTTTTAACCCGGAACAAAGTGAACGACTGGTACGTATTATCCGCGTCATTGATCGGGCGGTAGATTTGTTTGAAGGCGATAAGGAAGCCGCACTGAAGTGGTTGAACGAACCTAACCGGGCATTGAGCTGGAAAGTGCCAGCAGACCTGATAGCATCCGAGACGGGAGCATATGAGGTCATTAAGCTGATTACGCGTCTGGAGAATGGGGTGTACTCGTGATCCTCTACAGGCTGACGAAAACAAAGAATCTTTCTACGGCCTGGACCGGATATGGTGCGAAAGAGGCTGGTGGGCGCTGGAATAGCGTGGGGGTGTCAATGGTATATGTCTCCGAAACGGCATCACTAACGATGCTGGAGACGCTGGTACACCTGCATGCGGCACAGATAATGGACTCTTTCACGCTACTGAGTATCGATGTGCCTGATGAATTGATCCAAAGCGCAAATATGGATGAATTACCGGCCAACTGGGCTGATGAGGATGCGCCTCAGGAACTGGCTGATTACGGAGATGCCTGGTCATTTACCAGGAGCTCGGTTGCACTGCGTGTTCCCTCAGCCTTATCTCCGGTAGAGTTCAATTATCTGTTAAATCCTGAGCACTCTGATTTTTACGGGATCGTGCAGATGGCTCAACAGATACCGTTCCGGTTTGATAGTCGTCTTAAACCTGACAGGAAGTGAAGCAAAGGAGGAGAGGGCGCTGTCATGATGCCTGGCGCTCCTGTCCGGTGCCACATAATAAAAGCCCGCCAGCGGCGGGCAAAGACTACACACAGCTATTACAGGATGATTCAGGCAGTTTCTTCATAAACGTTGTAATCCAGCTTTGCTCCAATGTAATTATGCAGGCTACTGGCTTTATTCATCGTGCAGCTGAACGCAGTCGAACGATCGCCTGCACTCCCGTTATGCCCATAACGGGCAATTCATACGGTTTCTCATAACTGCATTCTTCCAGCACAATAAAGGCTCCCGGCTCACTGGTCAGCAATTCGAAACCAAGACCTGAGGACTTTGTATTCCTTAATTGGTAATATGCAGTGAGTGTCATAATTGATTCCTTAAAACAATACCGATGCAAAGATATTTTTACAGGCATGGTTGAGCCTGTAAAATTTCTAATAGTTCAGAGCGCTTGTAAGTAATAATAACCTATTCTAGTGGAGCGTCAATTTGCTAAATAACTTTACCTTCATTAAATTTTCAAAGAAATACAATCAGGAATAGCTACTTTAAAAATCTCTTTCGAACATGACGCTACTGATATCTGATATTGCCTGGAGAATTTTGTCATAGGCGTACACCTCTATTTTGGCGTAAATCTTCAAACAGGTAGCTGAGTTGTTTCGTTAACATCAGACATGGGCGCAGCTGGCGAACAAGGGGGTTGTCCTGGCACTGCATTGCGTCTGCACAGAACCGTTACATTGGGCGGCGCAGAAGTGGTAACCGGAGCCTGCTGACAGAGGGAAAATTCATGACTGAACTCCAGAAAATGCCGGGGTGTATGGCATATACACGGCGAAAATAATCTTAAAAATTATCTGATTACCATCTTATTGCCCCTGGGGGGATGGGAGTGAACAGGGTATAATGGTGTCGGCGCTTGAGGCTTTTTGCCTCATGATATTTGAGTGTTTTGTTGTTGTGAGGCAGAAAGAAGAAAGCCCCGTAGGACGTTAATTTTCATTAACCAACCACATGCACTGCACCCATTTTGTTGGACTCTCTTATTGGAGAGTCCCATGACCAAACGTAAATACACCTTTGAACAACGCCTTGAAGTGGTTATGCACTATTTCGCTACCGATGATGGTTATCGGATCACATCTGCCCGCTTTAATGTACCCAGAACCCAGGTAAGAATGTGGGTTGCAGCCTATGATGCTTACGGGGAAGAAGGACTAAGACCCAGAGATAAAGGCGTTTCAATTGATCCGGAGATCAGAATTGAAGCAGTTAATGCGGTGCTTTCAGGGCAAATATCCCGGTGTCAGGCGGCAACCAAATACAAGCTTGCTGGTTCAGCCTCCATCAGCAGATGGATAGATGTATTTGATAAACATGGGGAGGAAGGGCTCAGATCGCTGCGTCTTGGCAAAAAAAGGACCCCTGAGATGTTAGGGAAGGTGCGAACAAGTTCCTGATATG
>NZ_KV789784.1:0-662 GCF_001807705.1 Klebsiella sp. HMSC25G12
AGCATTATTCATCATCCCGAACGGCATTTAATATGGCGGGCAATTGATTAATCACTTCCCTGTTCTGAAGACCTCATGAATGAGGTCTTCATTTTGTTGTTAAAGATGACTGGCCGGCATTTTTATTTTTCTTGATAGCGAGGTAGATGGCCTCAATCTTCCTGGCGTACTCCAGTCGTCGCATGGCCTTCCTGTCCGTTCTCCGGAACCCGGCGTTGTAGGCGCCGACTGCCTCCCAGCTGACTCCCCATTTTTTAAAAGCCAGTGCCAGATAATAAGCACCGGTGTAAATATTCAGACAGGCATCAGTCAGAAGGTGTCCCGGTTTAATACCGTACTGCGACAGTTCACCCTGGTGTTGCGAGTCGATCTGCATCAGTCCGGCACCGTAGCCAGCTCCCGGGTTTTTCCCGATGGCATTCACCTTCCATTTAGACTCCTGCCATGAAATAGCCCGCAGCAGATCGGGATCTATTCGATAGTCCCGTCCTGCCATATCAAAACAATCCGCAGACCAGGCAGGCATGGAAATTAAAAGCAGGGTGGCTAATACCAGTTGTTTTCTCAAAAGACTCCCTCCGGGTCGATTCCTGCAAATACGTTAACCCAGACCAGAACCAGACTCAACAGATATGCACTCCTCACCACAAAATCACCACACC